>JBQCGO010000133.1:0-5157 GCA_051955575.1 Burkholderiaceae bacterium | reverse complement strand
AACCATACCTCCGCGGAAATCGATCGCCTGTTTCTGCGATGCCATTCCGCTTTCCATTTCTGGAAACAATCGAGCCTCGTCGATCGTTCCGCCGCCCTCCATCGCGTGGCAGACAGGCTCCGCGCCCGCAAGCGCGAGTTATCAGACCTCATGACCCGCGAGATGGGCAAGCTCATCGCCGCTGGCGAGGCCGAGATCGATAAGTGCGCCGACTGCTGCGACTACTTCGCCGAGAACGCCGAACGCTTCCTGGCCGACCAGCTGGTTGCCAGCGACGCGGCCAACAGCTACGTCGCCTTCGACCCGCTCGGCCCGATCCTGGCGGTGATGCCGTGGAATTTCCCGTTCTGGCAAGTGTTCCGCTTCGCCGCGCCGTCGCTGATGGCCGGCAACGTCGGCGTGCTGAAGCATGCGTCCAACGTCTCCGGCTGCGCGCTGGCGATCCAGGACGTGTTCCGCCGCGCCGGCTTCCCCGAGCACGTGTTTTCGACCGCGCTGGTCGAGAGCAAGCGCATCGAAGGCATGCTGCGCCACCCGGTCGTGCGCGCCGCCACGTTGACCGGCAGCACGCCGGCCGGCCGCTCGGTGGCGTCGATCGCCGGCTCCGAACTGAAGAAGACGGTGCTGGAACTGGGCGGCAGCGACCCCTACCTGGTGCTCGACGACGCCGACCTCGACCTGGCGGTCGAGACCTGCGTGAAAAGCCGGCTGGTCAACGGCGGCCAGAGCTGCATCGCAGCCAAGCGCTTCATCGTCGTCGCGCCGCTGGTCGACGCGTTCACCGAGCGCTACGTCGAGCGCTTCCGCCGGATCCGCACCGGCGATCCGCGCGACCCGGCGTCCGACTACGGTCCGATGGCGCGCGCCGACCTGCGCGACCAGATTCACGAGCAGGTGAAGAAGAGCGTGGCGCAGGGCGCGCGGCTACTGCTCGGCGGCGAGATTCCCGACCGGCCGGGCGCCTACTATCCGCCGACCGTGCTGGCCGGCGTCAAGCCCGGCATGGCCGCGTTCGACGAGGAAGTGTTCGGGCCGGTGGCGGCGATCGTCGCCGCGCGCGACGAGGCCGACGCGATCGCGCTGGCCAACCGCTCGCCGTTCGGCCTCGGCTCGGCGGTTTTCACGTCCGACCCGGCGCGCGCGGACCGCGTCGCGCGACAGATCGAGGCCGGCAACGTGTTCGTCAACGCGCTGGTCAAGTCCGACCCGCGACTGCCGTTCGGCGGCGTCAAGCACTCGGGCTACGGCCGCGAACTGTCGCAATGGGGCATCCAGGAATTCGTGAACATCAAGACCGTCTACCACGCTGCAGCGCAAGCCTAGATCGGGCGCAGGCAGGGTCGCCACCCCGTCGAAAGCCCGATCCCGCGCCCGATTCTCAAGCCCGATTCTCAAGTCCGATTCTCAAGTCCGATTCTCAAGCTCGATTGTTGCGCCGGCGAGACACTTTTCCCGAAAGCCGCCACCGGCAAACGGCACAGCGTCTCGCCGAACCGTTCCGGCGCGAAAAATCGCTCTGAAATCGCCCCGAAGTCGCCCCTACATTTCCATGCGGCACTAGAATGATGCGCCACCCGCGCCGTTGCGCGGCGACCGGTCCGCCGTGCATGCCATATTCGCGCGATGCCGGCGGCATTCGATGGGACCACCATGCGAGCGACAGCGGAGACGAGTCAAACCGGGCATCCCGGCGGACGCCACGACGACGGTATCGACGCCGGTACGGTGTTGCCCGGCGCGCTGGCGTTCGACGAGGAAACCGCGCCGCGCCGCTGGCGCGGGCTGGCGGTGGCACTGGCCGGCGTGGTCATCGTCGTCATCGCCTGGCTGGCCGGCGTCTGGAGCCGCAATGCCGACATCGAGGCGCTGCACCGCGGTTCGGCCCGGCGCCTCGATACGCTTACCGCGGCGCTCTTCGCGCCGACCGACAAGTTCAGCTACATGCCCGGCATGGTCGCGCGCTACGGCAAGATCGTGCAGGCGCTCGAGATGCCGCAGAATCCGGCGCGCGTCACCGGCGCCAATGAATTGCTGTACGAGATCAACGCCGCCGCGAAATCGGCCGTGGTCTACGTGCTCGACCGCAACGGCCTGGTGATCGCCTCGAGCAACTGGCAGCAGCCGGAAAGCTTCGTCGGACAGAACTACGCGTTCCGGCCGTATTTCCAGGACGCGCTGCGCGGCGGCGAGGGCCGCTTCTACGCGATGGGCACCACCAGCCTGCTGCCCGGCTATTACTTCTCCAGCCCGGTGACGCGCGGCGACGCGATCATCGGCGTGGCGGTGGTGAAGATCGACATGAGCAACTTCGACCGGGCGTGGAACGGGCGCGACAGCGTGGTCGTGAGCGACCACAACGGCGTGATTTTCCTCAGCACCCAGGACGACTGGAAGTATCGGCCGATGCAGTCGTTGTCCGATGCCGCGCTGCAGGAACTGAAGCGCACCCGTCAGTACGAGAACGTGCTGAAACCGCCGCTGCGCACGACGCCGGTCGAGGAATACGGGCCGGACGAGCGGATGCTGCGCATCGCCGCGACCGACGAGGCAGCCGGCGGCGACACCGAATATTTCGTGCGCAGCGGCAAGCTGCCCGGCTCGAGCTGGACCGTGAGCGTCCTGACGCCGGTCGCCGACATCGACGCGCGCGCGCATCGTTCGGCCCTGTTCGGCGCTGCCGGCGGCGTGTTCCTGCTGGTGCTGGCACTGTACGTGCTCCAGGTCCGCGCCAACCTGCGCGAGCGCGAGGCATCGCGCCAGGCGCTGGAGCGGGCGCACGGCGCGCTGGCGCAGCAGCACCGGCGGCTGCAGACCGTCAGCGAGGAATTGCGCGTCACTTCGGCGACCGATCCGCTGACCGGCGCCTACAACCGCCGTTACTTCTTCGAAGCCGCCGACAAGATGCTCGCCGCGCAGCGCCGCACCGATGGTGCGCTTGCCGTGATGATGATCGACGTCGACCACTTCAAGGAGATCAACGACGTCTACGGCCACCCGGCCGGCGACCGCGTGCTGCAGACGATGACAGCGATCGCCCGCGACGTACTGCGCGACACCGACCTGTTCGCCCGCTTCGGCGGCGAGGAATTCATCGTCGCGTTGCCGAACACCAGTGTCGCCGAGGCGGCGGCGGTGGCCGAACGGCTGCGTCAGCGCGTGGCGGCGCAGCCGTTTGCGTTCCAGGGGCATTCGATCGACGTGCGGGTCAGTTGCGGCGTCGCCATGCATGGCGCGGAAAACGCCAGCATCGAGGACACGATCAAGCGCGCCGACGTGGCGCTCTACCGTGCCAAGAGCCTGGGGCGGAACCGGGTGGAATCCGCCTGACGAGGATGGAAAATGTTTCCCGGAGGACATTTTGCGATATAGTCCGCCGGCAAGCGGCGGGACAAGCCGCACAAGAACGACAACAGGGAGACTTCACATGGAAAAGCTTGCCATCGGCTTCTGGTTGGTGACCGGCTGC
Source organism: Burkholderiaceae bacterium (assembly GCA_051955575.1). Taxonomy (GTDB): domain Bacteria; phylum Pseudomonadota; class Gammaproteobacteria; order Burkholderiales; family Burkholderiaceae_D; genus JBQCGO01. The sequence goes on along the minus strand of JBQCGO010000133.1, from coordinate 1,691 downwards.
GCCTGCGCGTTCGGCATGAGCACGCATGCGCATCGGCGCAAGCGGCCCGAGTTCCGCTGGTTCCTGGCCGGCATCCTGTTCGGCGTGCTCGCGCTGCCGGTGTATTTCCTGGCCGCTCGAAGGGCCGATCGCGCGCCGGTCGAGCCCGCGGCTGCGGCGTCTGCCGCGTCTGCCTCGTCTGCCTCGTCTGCCCCGAGCGTCATGCCCGCCGACGTCGAACCGCCGCGATACGCCGCTGCCGCCGATGCCTTTCTGATGCCAGGCCGAGGAGCGCCCCGTTCCGTCGACGAGATCGGCAAAATCAATGCGTTGCCGGTCGTCGATCCGCAGCGCGACCCGATCGCCTAACGTCTTTCCTGCGGCGCCTTGCCGACGCGAAGCATCCGCTCCCGGTCTTCGGCGGGCAGGCTGTCCAGCCAGTCCTGCTCGTCGCCCGGTTCCGGCAGCACGTAGCCGTATTCCGCCATGCGCGCCGGCGGCAGTTCCGTGACGTACACCCATACCGCGCGGCGCGGCAGGCCCGACGCCGACGCGACGCCGTCGATCATCTCCTTCAGCAGCCGCTTCAGATCCACCGCGCTGCGCCCGCCGCGGATGTGCCCGTGCACGAACACCTGTTCGCCGGCCAGCGGCGCACCGCCGACGAAATAGCTGCCTGGCGCCACCTCGTCGAAGATCACCTGCGCGAAAAAGCTCGCCGCACCCGTCACGGCGTTGTGGATGCGGGTGATCTCGCGCGCGATCGCGGCTTTCTGCTGCGCGTCGAGCAGACCGGCGGGGGTGGTGCAGCGATAGGTCGGCATCGTGGACTCCGTGCGGAAACGAAAAGAGAAGGGAAATGCTGCCGCGCGCGCTGTGCGCTGTCAAACCGGCAGCGGGCCGAGTCGGCTTACCATCCGGTCATTCCCATCCGACAGGAGCAAACGATGAAGGCCATCGTCACCGGACATTCGCGCGGTCTCGGCGCCGCGATCGCGCAGGAACTGCTGTCGCGGCGGATCGCGGTGCTCGGCGTCGCGCGGCGCGGCAACGACGCGCTCGCCGAGCGTTTTCCGACGCTGCTGACGCAAGCGGAAGCCGATCTCGCCGACGTCGCCGCGCTCGCACGCTGGCTCGACGGCGGGGCGCTCGCCCGCTTCCTGGCCGACGCCGACGCGACGCTGCTGGTCAACAACGCCGGCACGGTGGAACCGGTCGGTCCGCCGGGCGAGCAGGGTACCGCTGCGATCGCCCGCGCGGTGACGCTGAACGCGGTCGCGCCGCTGATGCTGGTCGACGCGGTCGTTGCCGCGCGCCCCGAAGGCGCCACATTGCGCGTCGCCCACGTTTCCAGCGGCGCCGCGCGCAACCCTTACGCGGGCTGGAGCGTCTATTGCGCCACCAAGGCCGCGCTCGACCAGCATGCGCGCGCCGCGACGCTGGACCGGGTGCCAGGCCTGCGCATCTGCAGCCTTGCGCCGGGCGTGATCGACACCGACATGCAGGCAGTGCTACGCGCGACACCGCTGTCGCGTTTCCCGATGCGTGAACGCTTCGATGCCCTGAAGGCGGACGGCGCGCTGGTTTCCCCCGACGCCTGCGCCGCGGCGTTCGTCGATCACCTGCTGGGCGACCGCTTCGGCAACGAGCCGGTCGCCGACCTGCGCAGCCTCGCCGGCTGAAGCGCGGGGCAGGGTCGCCCGACGCGCGGG
>JBQCGO010000132.1:0-4661 GCA_051955575.1 Burkholderiaceae bacterium | reverse complement strand
GCCGTCCTTGCCGAGCTTGGCGGCGCCGCCGCTGTAGTAGCCAAGGTCGGGCGCGTACAGCACCAGTTCCATGAAGCGGGCGAACGTGATCCAGCCGGAGTTGCGGCGGATTTCGTTGGCGATCAGGGTCTGGAGCGAGCGTGACGCGTTGAGCGCGTCGTAGGATGGTTCGGGTAATGGCGCTGACATGAAGAACAGTCTACAGAAATTCGCGATGACGCAAACGCTATGACCGCGAGCCCGGCGAAAGTTGCAGGATGCCCGCCGGCAAGGCGCATGCGGCATGCTTTCGCACCGATATTTTCCTGATCCGAAGAACCCGGCATGGAATACAAACGAGTCCTGATCACCGGCGCGGCGCGGCGCATCGGCCGCGAGATAGCGCTCGCGTTCGCGCGCGACGGCTGGCGGGTGTTCGTTCATTGCCGGCGCTCGGTGGACGACGCGGCGCGGCTGGCCGGCGAGATCGAGGCGGCCGGCGGCGCCGCGTTCGTCGTGCAGTCGCCGCTCGACGGCGCCGACGATGCAGCGACGACGCTGCAGCAATGCATCGATCTGGACGGCGTGCCGGACTGCATCGTCAACAACGCCGCGCTGTTCGAATACGACAGCGGCGGCGCGATAGATCCAGGGGTGTTCCAGCGCAGCATGCATACCAACCTGCTCGGGCCGATCGGGCTGGCGCTGGCGCTGCATCGTGGGCTGCCGGCCGGCCGCCAGGGCTGCGTGATCAACCTGCTCGACCAGAAAGTCTTCAACCTGAATCCGGATTACCTGTCCTACACGCTGGCGAAATGCGCGTTGCAGGGCGCAACCGAGATGCTCGCGGTCGCGCTGGCGCCGGCGGTGCGCGTGGTCGGCATCGCGCCCGGCATCAGCCTGCCGAGCGGCGACCAGACCGCCGACGAGTTCGCCCGCGCGCACCGCGTCACGCCGCTCGGCGCTTCCAGCACCGCGGACGACATCGCCCGCGCCGCGCTGTTTCTCGCCGGCTCGCCGGCGATCACCGGGACCACGCTCGTGGTCGACGGCGGCCAGCACCTGGTGCCGCTGTCGCGCGACGTGATGTTCCTCGCCAGATGACTTCCATGACCAGTCCCCCCTCCCCGATCGATGCCGCGCTGCTCGACTGCCGCCGCCTCTTCCTGCGCAACTACGACGTCAAGATCAGCATCGGCGTGCACGAATTCGAGAAGAAGAACGAGCAGCGCATCCTGATCAACGTCGATCTCTACATCCCGCTGGCACTGTCCACGCCGCGGCACGACAAGCTGCACGAGGTGGTCGACTACGACTTCATCCGCGAGACGATTTCGCAGCGTCTCGCGCAGGGCCACGTGCATCTGCAGGAAACCCTGTGCGACGACGTGGCGAAGGTGATGCTCGCGCATCCGAAGGTGCGCGCAGTGCGGGTGTCGACCGCGAAGCCGGACGTCTATCCGGATTGCGAATCGGTCGGCGTGGAGGTGTTCCACGTCAAGCCGCGGGAAGCGATGGGAGAAACCGCATGAGCGCGCTGCCGTCCGCCGCTACAACTACAAGCGAAGCGCCGCCGACCCGGCGCGAGGAAAAGATCGCCTACGAGAACAACAAGCTGCACAAGCGGCTGTGCCGGCTGACCGGGCAGGCGATCGGCGACTACAACATGATCGAGGACGGCGACCGGGTGATGGTCTGCCTGTCCGGCGGCAAGGACAGCTACGCGCTGCTCGACATCCTGCTGACGCTGCGCGAGCGCGCGCCGATTTCGTTCGACATCGTCGCCGTCAACCTCGACCAGAAGCAGCCGAATTTCCCGGCGCACGTGCTGCCGGAATACCTGACCGGGCTCGGCGTGCCGTTCCACATCGAGAACCAGGATACCTACAGCATCGTCAAGCGGGTGATCCCGGAAGGCAAGACCACCTGCTCGCTGTGCTCGCGGCTGCGGCGCGGCATCCTGTACCGCGTCGCCGGCGAGCTCGGCGCGACCAAGATCGCGCTCGGCCACCATCGCGACGACATCCTCGAAACCTTCTTCCTCAACATGTTCTTCGGCGGCAAGCTGAAGGGTATGCCGCCCAAGCTGCAGTCCGACGACGGCAAGCGCATCGTGATCCGGCCGCTGGCCTACGTGAAGGAAACCGACCTCGAGCGCTACGCCGAAGTGAAAGGGTTTCCGATCATTCCGTGCGACCTGTGCGGCAGCCAGGAAAACCTGCAGCGCAAGCAGATCAAGGCGCTGCTGCGCGACTGGGAGCGCAGGCATCCGGGCCGGGTCGACAACATCTTCGCCGCGCTGTCCTCGGCGACGCCGTCGCACCTGATGGACCGGGCGCTGTTCGATTTCGCGAACCTGGCCGCGACCGGCGAGGCCGATCCGGACGGCGACATCGCGTTCGACGACGAGCCGTGCGCGGCGCCGCAACCCGCGCCGGGCGCGATCCCGCTGCGGCCCATCGAGGACGCATGACGCTCGACCGGCTGCTGCAGAGCCAGGGCTTCGGCAGCCGCCGGCAATGCCGCGCGCTGGTGACCGACGGCCGGGTGCTGGTGAACGGCGCGCCGTGCGACGATCCGTCGCGCGACTTCCCGACTGACGGGCTGGTGCTGACCGTCGACGGCATCGACTGGCCGTGGCGCGAGCGCGTCTACCTCGCGCTGCACAAGCCGGCCGGCGTCGAATGCTCGCACCGGCCGCAGCACCATCCGAGCGTGTTCTCGCTGCTGCCGGCGCCGCTGCGCGAGCGCGGCGTCGAATGCGTCGGCCGGCTCGACCAGGACACCACCGGCCTGCTGCTGATGTCCGACGACGGGGCGTTCATCCATGCAGTCGGCTCGCCGAAGAAAGCCGTCGGCAAGACCTATCGCGTGACCGTCCGTCACCCGCTAACACCGGCGATGCTCGATGCGCTGCGCACCGGCGTGCTGCTGCACGGCGAGTCCGCGCCGCTGGCCGCGCAGGCAACCGAAGCGATCGGCGAGACGGTGCTGCTGCTCACCATCGCCGAAGGCAAGTACCACCAGGTCAAGCGGATGGTCGCCGCGGCAGGCAACCGGGTCGAGCAGTTGCACCGGGTCGCGGTCGGTCCCTGGCGGCTGGACGAGAGCCTGCCGCCGGGCGCATGGCAATGGATCGATCCGACCGCGGCCGGCGGCGAATAAGCAGTTAATCGGGCGCCGCGAGAATCGGACGCCGCGACACGCCGTGCGCTGCCGCAACTTCCCGGTTGTCGCGCGATCAAAAAACTGGCAGCGTTCCCGCATGCCCGACACGCTTTTCCCGAGCGACCGATGACCCTTTCCGCCCTGTTCCGCGCCTGTCTCGCCGCCCTGCTGCTGGCGGCGTTCGCACCGGCATCGCCGGCGGCCGACGATCCCGCCCCACCGGCGCTGGTCGGCCGCATCGCGGCCGCCGAGGGCGCGGTCGAGATCCGCTCCAGCTGGGACGACGCGGCGACCGCCGCGATCCCGAACTGGCCGGTCGCTGCGCACAACGTCGTCGTCACCGGCGACGGCCGCGCCGAAGTGCAGGCCGGCGGCGCGTCGGTACGGATCGCCCCGGACACCACGGTCGAGATCGGCCAGCTCGACGACGAGCGGCTGTCGCTCTACCTGTTGCGCGGCAGCGTGAACCTGCGGGTGCGCGGCGCGACGCTGCCGGCCGAGGTCGCGGTCCGCACCACCCAGGGCCGGATCGTGCTGATCGAGCCGGCGCTGGCGCGGATCGGTGCCGACGAAGGCGACGCACGCACCACGGTTGCGGTCTACCAAGGCGTGGCGCACGTCGACGGCCACGGCCCGGCGTTCGACGTCGCCGCCGGCAAGCGCGCCGAGATCGCCGACGGCGCGGTGCGGCTGACCGACGCGTTCGACGTCGGCCGCGACGAGTTCGACCGCTGGAGCGCCGAGCGCGACCGGCTGTTCGATCAGGCGGCCTCCGGCGACTACCTGCCGCCCGGCGTCGCCGGCGCGCAGGAACTGGACCGCTACGGCGTCTGGCAGCAGATGCCGGAACTCGGCGCGGTCTGGATTCCGTACACGGTGCCGGCCGGCTGGGCGCCGTACCGCGACGGCCGCTGGGCCTGGGTGTCGCCGTGGGGCTGGACCTGGATCGACGCCGCGCCTTGGGGTTACGCGCCGTCGCACTACGGGCGCTGGACGCAGGTCGGCGGACGCTGGGGCTGGGCGCCGGGCTGGCATCCGGCCGACCGCCGCGGCGCGGTCTGGAGCTGGTCGCCGGCGGCGGTCGGCTGGCTGGACGGCCGCGACCGACGCGCCGGCGTTCCCGGCAGCCCGGCGCCGGCCGTCGGCTGGTATCCGCTCCGGCCGGGCGAACGGCAGACGCCGTGGCGGCCGCACCGGCACGAACGCGGCGCGCCGCTGGCCGTGGCTCCGCCCGCCGCCACGCACGATGGCGACGGCCGACCCGTGTCCGGCGTCAGCATGCTGCCGCGCGACCGTTTCGCGATGCCCGGCCGCAGCGGCGTGGTGACCGCCGCCCCGCTGGCGGCCGGTTCGTCGGCGATCCTGCGCAGCGGCAGCCTGCCCGCCGCGCCCCCGCCCGCACCGGCACCGTCCCGGTCCCAGCCGCCGGCGATCTCGATCGTCGGGGACGGCGCCGGTACGCCGCACGGCACGGCGTCACCGCCGATCCGGATCCGCTCGGTGCCGACAGCGCC
>JBQCGO010000131.1:0-8738 GCA_051955575.1 Burkholderiaceae bacterium | reverse complement strand
AACCTGCACCTGTACGGCAAGGAAGAGGCGCGGCCCGGACGCAAGATGGGCCACGTCACCTTCGTCGCGCCGACGCTTGCCGAAGCGCAGCAGCGGATGCGCGAGGCCTGCGGCCTTCTCGGCATCGCGCCGTAACGGCATGGCGGGCGCCGACCCTTCCGCCTCCGCCGGCGAAGCGGCGATCGCCGCGGCCGCGCGCGCGCTGGAAGCCGGCGAGCTGGTCGCCTTCCCGACCGAGACCGTCTACGGCCTCGGCGCGGATGCGGAAAACCCGGAGGCGGTCGCGCGCATCTACGCCGCCAAGGGCCGGCCGTCCAACCATCCGGTGATCGTCCATCTGGCGCCCGGCGCCGACCTCGGCTACTGGGCCGCATCGGTGCCCGACGAAGCGCGCCGGCTGATCGACGCATTCTGGCCCGGCCCGCTGACGCTGATCCTGCCGCGCGCCGCGCGCATCCCGGACGCGGTGTCCGGCGGCCAGGACTCGATCGGGCTGCGCTGCCCGTCGCATCCGGTCGCGCAGGCGCTGCTGCGCGCATTCCGCGCCGGCCGCGGCGGCGTCGCGGCGCCGTCGGCGAACCGCTTCGGCCGCGTCAGCCCGACCACTGCGCAGCATGTGCGCGACGAATTCGGCACTGGCCCCGGCACGCGGGTGCGCCATGTGCTCGACGGCGGCGGGTGCGGGGTCGGAATCGAATCCCCCATCGTCGACCTGGCCGGCCTGCCGGCGCGCCGGCCGACGCTGCTGCGGCCCGGCCACATCGGCGCCGAAGCGCTTGCCGCGGTGCTCGGCGAATCGCCGGAGACGCCGGACGCCGCTGCGCCGCCCGCCTCGGGCACGCTGGAGGCGCACTACGCGCCGGCCACGCCGGTGGCGCTGGTCGCCGCCGCCGACCTGCCGGCCATCGTCGCGCGGCTGCATGCGGCCGGCCGCCGCGCGGCGCTGATTCACTACACCGGGAAAACCGGAGACGTCGCGGAAGCGGCGGCGCGCCTCGCGCTGCCGGCCGATCCGGCCGGCTATGCGCACGGCCTCTACGCCGCGCTGCGCACGATGGATGGCGCGCGCGCCGACGTGATCCTGGTCGAGCGGCCGCCGGCCGGATCGGCCTGGCAGGGCGTCAACGACCGGCTGCGCCGCGCCGCGCACGATTCGCGCGGCGCGCTCGACGCGTTGCTCTGACAGCGCGCTCAGTTGATACCCATTCCGTCGATGGGCGCTCTGTTACAGCCGCTTATTTGACGGCCAACTCGGCTAACGGCCAACTCGGCTAACGGTCAGCTCAGCCGTCGCCGAAGTCCAGCAGCCGGCCGCCGTGGAACACCAGCGGCGGCTGCGCACTGACGTCGCAGCGTTCGACCTCGCCGACGAAGATCACGTGGTCGCCCTCGGGGTAGCGGCTGCGATTGTGGCATTCGAACCAGGCGGCCACGCCGTCCAAAATCGGATGCCCGGTGTGCGACAGCGTGAAGCCGACGCCGGCGAAGCGGTCGCCGGTGCGCTCGGCGAAGCGGTTCGCCAGCGCCGCCTGGCCGTGCGACAGCACGTTGATCACGTAGTGCGAATTGCCGCTGAAGACCGGCATGCTGCGCGCAGCGTTGGACAGGCTCCACAGTACCAGCGGCGGATCGAGCGACACCGAGTTGAACGAACTGGCGGTCAGGCCGATGAAGCGGCCGTCGTCGAGCCGCGTGGTGATCACCGTCACGCCGGTGGCGAACTGCGACAGCGCGTCGCGAAAATGCTGGATGTCGAAGGCGCGCGACGGGGAACGGGGAGGGCGGGTAGGCATGGCGAATCCGGGAACCGGAGTGAGGCGACATTATGCCGAAAAAGCGCTTTCCCCAAGGTACGGCGGCGCCACGCGGACGGTAGAATGCCCGCTTCCACGATCGACCGACCCATGACCGCTCCCGCCCAGCTCCTGTCCCTGGCCGCCGCGCAACCGCTGGCGACCGCGATGTCGTGCGCGCAGCGCGTGACGACCTACCGCAAGCTGTGCTCGCGCATCGAGCGCGCCGCCGCGCGGCTGCAGAACGAGTGGGACGTCGGCCCGGGCGACATCGTCGCCTACGCCGGCAGCGGTCACCAGGACGCGGTGGTGCTGTTCTTCGCGCTGCGCCATTGCGGCGCGCATCTGCTGCTGGTGGCCGACGCCGGCGGCATCGCGGCGCTGTCTGATCGGCGCCCGGTCCGGCGCGTGCTCAACGACGACGGCGCGCCGCTGGCCGGCCACGAGGCCGATCCGCTGCACGCGATCATCGCGTCTCCCTGCCCGCACCCGGTGCGCCCGGCCGCCGGCGGCAGCCTGCTGATCCGGGACGGCGGCGCGGTGCCGATGGACGCGCTGTGCGCCGCAGCGCGGCCGCGCGCCGGCGCGGTGCGAGTCGATGCGGCGGCGCTGTTCGACAAGGCGGTGTTCGCGCCGCAGGTGTTGTCGGCGCTGTTCGGCGGCGGCAGCGTCGCGTTCGACTGACACTGCCTGCCCGGGACTTGCGGCGGATCATCAATTCGCACGCCTGCCGCGCGACGCCACCCGCTTTACGCTAGAGTCGATCACGCGACGCAAGCGTTTGCGTGAGGCGAAGGAGACAGCCATGGCGATCGATACGGCAACTCTCGGCGGCGGCTGCTTCTGGTGCACCGAGGCGGTGTACCAGGAGCTCGACGGCATCACCCATGTCGAATCCGGCTACACCGGCGGCCAGCGGCCGAGCCCGACCTACGAGGAAGTCTGCAGCGGCACCACCGGCCACGCGGAAGTGGTGCGGCTGACCTTCGACGACAGCGTGATCAGCTATCGCGACATCCTCGAGATCTTCTTCACGATCCACGACCCGACCACGCCGAACCGGCAGGGCAACGACGTCGGCACCCAGTACCGCTCGGTCATCTACTATCACAACCCGCAGCAGCAGGCGACCGCCAAGCAGGTGATCGCCGAAATGGCCAACGTCTGGGACGCGCCGATCGTCACCGAGCTGGCGCCGCTCGGCGAGTACTACAAGGCCGAGGACTATCACCAGGATTATTTCCGCCAGCACCCGCTGCAGGGCTACTGCGCGTTCGTGATCGCGCCGAAGGTCGCGAAGCTGCGCAAGACCTTCACCGACAGGCTGCGGCGCGACGACAGGCTCTAGCTTCTACGGCTGCAGCCGCTGGTGCTGCCAGCGGCCGTCCGGCAGCAGCATGTAGACGATGCGGTCATGCAGCCGCGAGCGCCGGCCTTGCCAGAATTCCATCGTGTCCGGCACCAGCCGGTAGCCGCCCCAGTTGATCGGGCGCTGCGGCGCTTCGCCGTGTTCGGCGGCGGCGCGGGCGTATTGTTCCTCCAGCGCCTCGCGGCCGGCAATCGGCAGGCTTTGCGCCGAGGCGATCGCGCCGATGCGGCTGGGCAGCGGGCGGCTCTCGAAATAGCGGTCGCTTTCCTCGCCCGGCACGCGGCTGACCCGGCCCTCGATCCGCACCTGCCGCTCCAGCTCGACCCAGTGGAACAGCAGCGCCGCGACCGGATTGGCCTGCAGGTCCATGCCCTTGCGGCTGTCGTAGTTGGTGTACCAGACGAAACCGCGCTGGTCGAACTGCTTGACCAGCACGATGCGCGACGATGGCCGGCCGTTGCCCGAAACGGTGGCGAGACTCATCGCGTTCGGTTCCGGCACCTGCGCGGCGAGCGCCTGGTCGAACCAGAGCGTGAACTGCCGCACCGGATCGGGGTCGACATCGGATTCGGAAAGGCTGGCCTGGCAGTAATCCTTGCGAAGATCGGCGATGGTGGACATGGAAGCGGACTCGGAATCTGAATCGGGGAAGAGAAGCGGCGCGGCGGAGCGAACCGGTATTGTAGAGGAAGCGCCGGGTGCCGCAGCCGGCGCGGGCTGTTCCCCGCCGGCCCAGGCTTTTACAATGCGTCGATGAATACGACTTCGACCTTTCCTGCCGGCGACACCGGCGCGGACGCCGACCCTGACGTCGACCTGGAGCGGCGCTTCAGCGGCGTCGCCCGCCTCTACGGCGCCGCGGCGCTGGCGCGCTTTCGGGCCGCGCACGTCTGCGTGATCGGCGTCGGCGGCGTCGGCTCGTGGGCGGTCGAGGCGCTGGCGCGGAGCGGCATCGGCCGGCTGACGCTGATCGACCTCGACCACGTCGCCGAATCCAACGTCAACCGCCAGATCCACGCGCTGACCGAGACGCTCGGCATGGCCAAGGTCGAGGCACTGGCGCGGCGGATCGCGCAGATCAACCCCGCCTGCGAGGTGACCTGCATCGACGAGTTTGTCGAACCGGACAACGTCGATGCGATGCTCGGCGGACGCGGCATCGACTACGTGGTGGACGCGATCGACAACGTGCGCGCCAAGGTCGCGCTGATCGCGTGGTGTCGCGAGCGCGGCATGCCGCTGGTGACGGTCGGCAGCGCCGGCGGCCAGACCGACCCGACCCGCATCGCGGTGGTCGACCTGTCGCGCACCGAGCAGGAACCGCTGCTGGCCAAGGTGCGCAAGCGGCTGCGCCAGCAGCACGGTTTCCCGCGCGGGACGAAGAACAAGTTCGGCATCGACGCGGTGTATTCGACGGAGCCGCTGACGCTGCCGGTCGCGGCGGTATGCGAACTCGAATCGCCGGAGGACGAGCATGCGTCCGACGCGGCGATCGCGCAGGGCGTCAGCGGTCTGAACTGCGCCGGCTTCGGTTCCTCGGTGGTGGTGACGGCCAGCTTCGGGCTGATCGCGGCCGGGCATGTGCTGCGCCGGCTGGCGGCGGGCGCGGGCTGAGGTCGCGCCCGGCATCGGCGTGAACCGTCAATGGCAGGCGCCGGCTCCGGCGTCGCGGAACCGGGTCGGCTCCGCCGGCAGGTATTTCCATTCGTAGGAATCCGGCTTGAGCGCCAGCCGCAGCACGCCCGGCGTGTCGTTGTAGCGGACCTCGCTGTTGAGCTTGTGGAACGCGATCAGCGTCAGTTCGGCGCCGCCGGTGCCGACCACGAAGCTGCGCATCCCGCGCGCGTCGTCGCGCCGGCCGTTGCCGTCGATCGGCGCGAAGCGCTCGTAGTCGTGGTCGTGCCCGGCCAGCACCAGGTCCACGCCGGCATCCGCCAGCATTTTCCAGACGGCGGCCATCTTGTCGTTGTTGCCGTGGCCGCCGGAGCTGTAGCGCGGGTGATGCCAGAAGGCCAGCGTGCAGCGATGCCGGTCGTCGGCCAGCACGCCTTTCAGCCATGCCAGTTGCGCGGCGTCGGCCGGCGGGCGCAGGTTGCTGTTGAGCGAGATCACCCGCCAGTCGCCGACGGTGGCGGCGTAGTAGCCGCGGTGCCCGGGGCCGGCGGCGTCGCCGAAGTAGCGGTAGTAGTCGGCCGCACCCGGCGAATAATATTCGTGGTTGCCGGGCGCGGGCAGGGTGCGCGCCTTGAAGCGGCCCCAGGTCGGGTCGTAGCAGCCGGTGAACTCGGCGGCCAGCCCGATCGGGTAGGTGGCGTCGCCGAGCGCCAGCACCTTGGCCTCCGGATCATTGGCGAGGCCGCGCTCGATCACCTCGGCGGTCTCGGCCGCGCCGCTGCGGGCCACCCCGGTCTTGCGGCAGTCGGCGATGTCGCCGGCGGCGTAGACCGCCACGCCGGGACCGTCATCGGGAAGCGCCGCGAAATCCTGTGCGGGCGGGGCGGCGCAGCCGCCGTTCGATGCCGACACGGCGAGCAGGAACGCCTGTGCGGCGCCCGCAAGGCTTCGTCGAAAACGCATGGATTTCCCCCTGGAATGCGGCGCATCCCGGCCATGGCGTCATGCGGCCGGCGGCGATCGCGAAACCGCGATTCTATTTGGTGGCCGGCGCCGCCGCTTGCCTGCGGTTCGCCAGCGCGAGCCGCGCGGTGATCTGCGACACGTGGGTCAGCGCCTGCGGGAAGTTGCCGAGCATCCGGTTATGGGCGGTGTCGTACTCTTCCGAAAACAGGCCGATGTCGTTCGCGCATTGCAGCGCGCGGCGGTAATGCTTCCAGGCGGGGTCGTGCCGGCCCTGCATCGCCAGGCAGGACACCAGCCAGAAGGTGCACGGCAGGAACACTCCCTCTTTGCCTTTCAGGCCGTCCGGCGCGTTGTAGCGCGCGAGCAGGCCGTCGCGATCGAGTTCCTTGCGGATCGCGTCGACGGTGCGCACCATGCGCGGGTCGTCGTAGTCAAGGAAGCCGGTGCGCGGCAACAGCAGCAGCGCCGCATCGAGATACTCGCTGCCGAACGACTGCACGAACACGCCGCGCTTGTCGTCGTAACCCTCGCTTTCGATCGCGTGGCGCAGCGCGTCGCGTTCCTTGCGCCAATGGTCGAGCGGCGCGTCGAAATGGTTGTCCTCCGCCAGGTGGATGCCGTTTTCCAGCGCGCTCCAGCACATCGCCTTGGAATGCACGTAATGGCGCGGACCGCCGCGGAATTCCCAGATGCCGTAGTCCTGGTCCTTCCAGCGATGGCAGACCGTGTCCACCACGTCGATCAGGAACGCGCGGTACTGCTCGTCGATGCCGCGATGGCTCTGGTCGCCGCCACCGTTCCACAGATGGGCGATCTCCAGGATCTCGCCGTAGACGTCGAGCTGGTTCTGGCGCGCGGCCGCATTGCCAACGCGCACCGGGCGCGATTTGCAATAGCCCTCCAGCCATTCGAGTTCGACTTCGGTCAGCCGGCGCTTGCCGTCGACGCCATACATGATCTGCAGTTGCGCCGCGCTGCCCGCCGACGCGCGCCGGATGAACTGCATGAAGCGGTCGGCCTCGCGCTCGTAGCCGAGTTCGTAGAGCGCGCGGATGGTGAACACCGAATCGCGCACCCAGGTGAAGCGGTAGTCCCAGTTGCGGCTGCCGCCCATGTCTTCGGGCAGGGACGTGGTCGACGCGGCGATGATCGCGCCGGTGCGTTCGTAGGCGAGCGCGCGCAGCACGATCGCCGAGCGGATGGTTTCCGGGTCCGGGTCGTCGGGCAGGCGGATGCGGCCGGACCATTTGCGCCACCATTCGCTGGTGCTGCGCAAACAGTTGTCCGCATCCATCGGGCGCGTGTCGCGGAAATCCGGCGACACGATGATCTCGGGCGATTCGAAATAGATCGACAGCCGGCGCCGCTCGCCGGGCCCGACGGTCAGCTTGGCCGAGAGGTCGCGGTGCTCGATCACGTCGAGCGGGAAGTCGGCGCGGATCACCAGCCCCTTGTTGCTGCCGATCGCGGTGTAGACGCCTTCCTGGTTGCAACGGGTCAGCGGGATGATCTCGCCGTAGTCGAACCGCGGGCAGACTTCCACCTTCAATTCGACGCTGCCCGAGATGCCTTCGACGATGCGCACGTGGTCGTAGTGCGCGTTTTCCGCGGAGGACGCGTCCATCACGAAGAAGTCGAGCAGCCGCGCCTCGCCGCTATCGGTGCGGAACACGGTTTCCAGCACCATGGTCCCTTCCAGGTAACGGCGCGTCGACGAGAAGCCGTCCTGGGTCGGAGTGACGGCCCAGTAGCCGCCGCGCTGCCAGTCGAGCAGCCGGCCGAAGCAACTGTCCGAATCCACGCGCGGCATGCAGCACCAGTCGACCGAACCGCTGCGCGAGATCAACGCGGTGCAGTGGCAGTCGCTGATGAAGCCGTAGTCGGCGATGGGCGGGTAAGAATCTTTCGGAGCGTCCGTCATATGTCCACCTGCGGGCGTCGTTGAATGCGCAAGGTCGCTCAAGACAGACCGGCGATTGATGCGCAAGTTTCATCATTCGTCCGCAAGCGTCTTCGGCCCCGTGACTGCCTTTTGCGCGATTCGATGAAAATCGTTCATCTGATGCGGAAAAATTTACTCATGTGCCGGTAATTTCTACCGGTGCAACGTGGTCCCGGCTTGCGCTGGTCCATGCCTTTCCTTCGGACAGCCTTGCACCGGCGTCTGGCATGCCGGTTGCAAGCCGCTGTCAGTATCCGAAGGCATCGAAAACAAGAGATCGACAACGAAAGGGACTGGCAACCATGGCAACCACGGTAAGCGATTTCCTGCTGCAACGACTGTCCGACTGGGGTATCCGGCGCGTGTTCGGCTATCCCGGCGACGGCATCAACGGCATCATGGGCGCGTTCAACCGTACCAAGACCGGCATGGAGTTCGTGCAGACGCGCCACGAGGAACTGGCGGCGTTCATGGCCTGCGCGCACGCGAAATTCACCGGCGAGGTCGGCGTCTGCCTGGCTACCTCGGGACCGGGCGCGATCCATCTGCTCAACGGGCTGTACGACGCCAAGATGGACCATCAGCCGGTGGTCGCGATCGTCGGCCAGCAGAACCGGATGGCGCTCGGCGGCGACTACCAGCAGGAGGTCGACCTGATCTCGCTGTTCAAGGACGTCGCGCACGAGTACGTGCACATGGCGACCGTGCCGGCGCAGGTGCGGCAACTGGTCGACCGCGCGGTGCGCATCGCGGTCGACCAGCGCACCGTCACCTGCATCATCTTCCCGAACGACCTGCAGGAACTGCCGGCGGTCGAAACGCCGCCGCGCGTGCACGGCACGGTCCACACCGGCATCGGCTGGACCGGCGTGCGCAACGTGCCGGGCCAGATGGCGCTGCAGCAGGCGGCTGACATCCTGAATGCCGGCAGCAAGGTCGCGATGCTGGTCGGCGCCGGCGCGCTGGAAGCCACCGACGAGATCATCCAGACCGCCGAACTGCTCGGCGCCGGCGTGGCCAAGGCGCTGCTCGGCAAGGCCGCGGTGCCGGACGA
>JBQCGO010000130.1:0-2780 GCA_051955575.1 Burkholderiaceae bacterium | reverse complement strand
CAGCATCGCCGCCAGCGCATCGACCAGCGACGGCTGGGTCAGCACCATCCGGGTGACGTGCGGCAGCAGCAGCGGCTCGGCGCGCGCGATCGCGGCGGCGCTTTCCTGCACCATTCCCCAGATCCGCTCGATCGGCGGCGCGACCTCGCCGCGGCCGGTCACGTGCGCGGCCATATCGGTCACGCGCCGGGTGTGGCGGACCGGCGGATCGAGGTCTTCGGAAAAATCATCGGCGTGGTGCAGCGGGGCAGTCAGGGACGAGGTCATCGGCATGCGCGGGTCGGGGTTCTGCGGGACGGCGCTGCGCGACGCGCCGCCGCGGAGGAATAGTGTCGACGACCCGGCGGGCCATGCACTGACCTGGATCAGGCATTGCCGCGTTTGCCCGGTTGCGGCCGGGCACCGCGCCGATCAAAGCGCGGCGGTGGAAAACACGGTCCGGTTGTCAGTCGCGACCGGGCCGGCGTCGCCCGGGACTTCGGTGACCACGTCGAACGTGTAGGCGGTGCCGGGCGACAGGCTGGACGACGGCGTGAAGACGATTGTGTTGCCGGCTACGGTGGTGGTGCCGGGCACCTGGCCGCCGGCGCTGCTCAATACGGCGGAAGTCGAAGCCGCCTGCACGTCGCCGTCGTAGGCGACGACGATCGGCGTGTCGACCGCGACGTCGGTCGCGTCCGGCGGCGGCAGCGTCAGCAGCGGATCGATCGCCGAGGCGACGGTAGCGTTGCCCGTGGCCGGAATGGTGGGCGTTGTCGCCGGGTCCGGCGTCGACGCTGCCGGCGCGTCCGGCGCGGCAGGCGTGGCGGGCGGGAAAGCCGGCGCCGGCGCGGTCGCGACCGTCAGGTCGCCAGCAGGAGCGGCGGCCGTCGCGGCGCTGCCTCCGCCCCCTCCGCCTCCTCCGCCTCCTCCTCCGCAACCGGCCAGCAGGCAGGCTGCGCAGAGCGCGCCGAGGCACGCGAGCCGGAGATGCGGACGGAGGGCGGCGGAAATGACGGAACCGGCGGAACCGGAAAACGCGGCGGACACGGGGCGCATGGCGATCCTCGGAGAATTAGTTCCATACGGAAACAATTCATTCTAAGCAGGATCGCCTCGCGCGACATCGCAAACTATTTCCATGCGGCAATTACGCAACACGCCGCGCTCCGGCTTTCGAAGGCCTTGCATCGCCTGCGGGCGGGAAAAGGCCCGGCCGCCTCGTCATTCCAGCGGACGGATGCGCCCCTGCGCGTCGAGCTTCGGCAGCCACTTCTGCATCAGCAGGTAGACGTCGCGGTCGAACGGCGGGCGGCGCGTGCGCAACAGGTCGTCCGCCTCGCGGCGGGTGCCGGCGGTGCCGACGTAGGCCCAGCGGTCGACCACGTGCAGCACGTCCCCCTCCTCCAACCCGACCGCGCCCGGGTACGGCCACGGTTTCAGCGCCATCCTGTCGAGCGCCGTGCGCACCCGCGCGTCGTGCTCGGCGGCCGGCTCGCGGCCGCAGCAGGCGCCGAGGCAGCGCTTGACCTGGCTGGCGAAGCAAGGCGCGCCGTCGCGGTGCCGCTCCAGACCCAGCAGGCCGGGGCAGAGCTGGTGTTCGTCGGCGACCGCCTTCATCGCATCGGTCGCCTTGCGTGCGCTGGTGAACAGCCCGTACAGCGTCTCGCCGTTGCCGAAGAACAGGTCATCGGCGCGTGCCAGCGACAGCCGCATATGGCCGCCGCGCTCGACCAGCCGCCACGCGCAGATCTCCTCGTTGCGCCGCAGCTGCATGTTCTGCGCCGGCATCATCCGCTTGACCAGCTGCGATTCCAGCAGCAGCGCGCCGAGTTCGCCGGCGGTCTCGATCCATTCGATGCGCCGCACCTGCTGCGACAGCTTCAGCTCGCGCGCCGACTGGTGGTCGGCGCTGAAATTCGACATCAACCGCTTGCGCAGGTCGTTGGCCTTGCCGATTTAGATCGGCAGCCCGGTCTCGCCGTGGAACAGATAGACGCCGTGAGTGGTCGGCAGGTCGTCGAGCAGGTCTTCGTCGAGATGCGAGGGCAGCGACGGCCGCGCGGTCAGCGCAGCCAGCGCCCGGTCCACGTCTTCCGGCGGCAGCGTGCGGTGCACCGTCTCCCACATCCGGTACAGCACGCGGGCGTCGGTCAGCGCGCGATGCCGGTCGCCGCCCGGATCGAGCCGCAGCCGTTCGATCACCGAATCGAGGTTGTGGCGGGCATGGCCCGGATACAGCCGGCGCGACAGCTTCACCGTGCACAGCACCGTCGGCCGGAAAGCATGCCCGGTGCGGCGGAACTCGTTCTTCAAAAAGCCGTGGTCGAAGCGCGCGTTGTGCGCGACGAACAGCCGGCCGGCCAGCCGCGCGTGCAGCGCGTCGGCGATCTCGGCGAAGGTCGGCGCGCCGGCCACCATCTCGTTGGTGATGCCGGTCAGCGACTGGATGAACTCGGGAATCCGCGTTTCCGGATTGACCAGCGTGCTCCATTCGCGCACGCCGTCCTCGTCGACCTCGACGATGCCGACTTCGGTGATGCGGTCGGCGTGCGCGGTCGCGCCGGTCGTCTCCAGGTCGACGAAGGCGATGCGGGGAAAACGGGAACGGGGATCGGGCATGTGGGTGGAAACGGATCGGGGCGGATCGGAGCGAATCGGGGGCGGATCGGGATGGAACGACGCACACGGCCAACACCGCGGGAACCACGGGCGATTCCGGCGTGTCTGCCGGCAACGCCTCAAATCCCGCGTTTTTCCCGAAACTCAAGAAGACAACCTGGCTTCGCGGCCGCACGATG
>JBQCGO010000129.1:0-11532 GCA_051955575.1 Burkholderiaceae bacterium | reverse complement strand
TCGCGCCGATCTGCGCCTGCATTTCCTGCGGCGTCATGCCGAGCCGCGCGTAATCGCCGTCGTCGAGCTCTCCCGGTGCGCGCGCCGTCTCCCAATCCGTATTGGTCACTTCCTCGGGAATCGCGCGGCCTTCCGGTACGGCGAGATAGGAATAACCGTCGTTTTTCTCGCGGCGCTTGTAGAGATCGACTTTCATATGGCTGCCTCCTGATTGACGTCACGTGCATGTTGACTTCGCCCCGCCGCAAAGGTTGCGGCGCCGGGTGACCGCCCGTTGTCGGTCTTGTTGTGAGCCTTGTTGTCAGCCCTGCTGCCGGCCCTGTCGTTGACCGCCTGTCATCGCTTCTTTCCGGCGCGCCAACGGAATGCTTATCAAGGCGAAAACCTTTGTCGCGCACCGCGATTTTTTTTCGTCCGCACCCCGGATTCCGCTTGAGTTTCGCGGACCCAATATTTACGATCTCCAACGTTGCCCGTCGAAAAGCCGCTCCCAGCGGGACGCGCCGGCGCCACGCAGCGCAAGCCTTTGCACCTTCAAGCTTTGCCGCGTTGCTGCCGGATGCTCCACGCACCCGAGCGCGGTCGCGCAAGACGACACGCGGGCGACACCGCGCCATGCGCGCGGCGGCCGTCACGATCGCCAGCTCATCGCCTCATCACCATGCCGAAACGTTTCTTTCAGCAGCGCGCCGTGCGTCGGCGCCGCACCGCCTGCGTCGCGCTGGCGCTTGTCGTGGCCGCCGCGCAACTGTTCTACAGCGGCTCCGCCCGTGCAAAGGGCGTGGCCGCCGGCTACAGCACCAGCGAAAACATCGGCATCGGCATCGGCAGGAGCGCGCTCAGCGTCGCGCTGCACGAGCAGGTGGTGATGGTGCCGTCCCACGGCGCCGAACTGGAAACCACGATCTTCAAGCCGCCGGGTCCGGGCCCGTTCCCCGTGCTGGTGATGAACCACGGCAAGGCACTCGGCGATCCGCACGATCAGGGCCGCGACCGTTTCTTCTTCATCAGCCGCGAATTCGTGCGGCGCGGCTACGCGGTGCTGGTGCCGATGCGGCGCGGCTTCGCGGAGTCGACCGGCGACTACGTCGAGCGCGACTGCGACATGAGCGCCAACGGCGAGATCCAGGCGGAAGACATCGACGGCGTGCTCGACTACGTCGACCGGCAGCCGTGGGCCGACCGCGACCGCGTCGTGGTGGCCGGCCAGTCCTACGGCGGCCTGGCCGCGCTCGCGTTCGGCACGCATCGCTTTCCCGGCGTGCGCGGCCTGATCAATTTCGCCGGCGGCCTGCGCATCTACGGCGGCACCTGCGACTGGCGCGCGTCGCTGGTCGACGCCTTCGCCGACTACGGCGCCAGGACCGCGGTGCCCAGCCTGTGGTTCTACGGCGAGAACGACAGCCACTTCGATCCGGAACTCGCATCCGAGGCGTACCGCGCCTACGAAGCCGCCGGCGGCCACGCCAGGCTGATCGCCTACGGTCCTTTCCACAAGGACGCTCACGGCATGAGCGCGAGCCGCGACGGCGTCGCGATCTGGTGGCCGGAAACCGAGAAATTCCTGACCGCGATCGGCATGCCGACCGAGAAGACGATCGACATCCCCGGCGACATCCATCCGCCGCGCACCGACTTCGCCGCGCTCGACGACGTCGACGCGGTGCCCTACCTCGACGCGCGCGGACGGCAGCAGTACCGCGTCTTCCTCGAAAAATCCGGGCCGCGCGCATTCGCGCTGTCGGACAGCGGCGCCTGGAGCTGGGCCGAGAACGGCGACGATCCGGCCGCCACCGTGCTGGCCAACTGCCGCCGGCGCAGCGAGGAGCCGTGCCGCCTCTATGCGGTCGACAACGATGTGGTCTGGACCGACGACGCCGGCATGACGCCGAAGTTTGCCGCTGCGCCGACCACCCCGGGGTCGACCGATGCGGACGATGCCGACGAGGCGAACGACAATGCCCCGGCCGTTGCGACCACCGCCGCCATCGCCCCGAGCGAGGCGCCGGACGCCGTGCCGCAGACCTCGGGCGTCACGCGGCCTTGACGAAGCCGCGCAGGAACGACCGCTTCTCGCTGTTCGGAAAGACCACGGTGACGCTGTCGCCGGCGACTGCCACCACTTCCCCTTCCCCGTACTTCGGCACCCGCACCGCGCTGCCCGCTTGCAACGCCGGCAATGCATGGGCGGCGGATTCGACCGGGTCAGGCTCCGGAGGCCGGGTCGACGCCTCGCGCGCGGCCGGAGGCGCGAGATGGGACTCGGGACGGTCGACGCAGTTGTCGCACGTCCCGCAGGGATCGCAATGGACCTCGGGATCGTCTTCCTCGAAATAATCGAGCAGCACGCGCCAGCGGCAGAAGCCGGTCTGCGCGTAGAACACCATCCGCTCCAGCGCGTCGCGGTCGCGTTCGTCCTTGTCGCGCTGCTCTGCCGCAAGCGCCTCCATCTCCCGGCGACCGGCGGCATCGCGCGCGAGGCGGTACGCCTGCCGACCTTCCTGCTGCAGGAAGCCGTTTTCCGCGAGCAGTTGCAGCACCGCGCGCAGTCTGCCCACGGTCGGGATGGCATCGCCGAGCGTCTCGTGCAGCTTGTCGAATTCGATCCGGCCGCCATCGCGCCGCGCCGCCTCGCGGCACGCCTTCCAGGCCGCGCACAGTTCGTCGGCGTCCGGCGTGTGGTGCGCGAGGAAGAACTGCTGCACCCGCTTGTCGTCGACGTGATAGACCAGCACGCAGTCGGCATCCTTGCCGTCGCGTCCCGCGCGGCCCGATTCCTGGTAATACGCTTCCAGCGTGCCGGGCATCTGGAAATGGATCACGAAGCGGATGTCCGGCTTGTCGATGCCCATGCCGAAGGCGTTGGTGGCGACCATCACCCGGCACTCGCCCTGCATGAACGCATCCTGGTTGGCGCTGCGCTCCTTCGCCGGCAGCCTGCCGTGGTAGAGCGTCACCGACTCGCCGCGTTCGGCCAGCATCCGGTGCACCTCCTCGACCGCCTTGACGGTGGCGGCATAGACGATGCCCGAGCCTTCGAAGCGATGCACCAGATCGGCGGTACGCGCGAGCTTCTCGTCGTGGCTGGTCTCGTGCACCACGCGGTAATGCAGGTTCTCGCGCAGGATGCCGGTGTTGATCGTGCGCGCATCGCGCATGTGCAGCTGCGTCGCGATGTCGGCGGCGACGTCCTCGGTGGCGGTCGCGGTCAGCGCCAGCACGGTCGGATGGCCGAGCGCGTCGATCGCGTCGCCGAGCGCGGTGTACGCCGGACGGAAGTCGTGGCCCCACTGCGAGATGCAGTGCGCTTCGTCGACCACGAACAGGTCGATCCGGATGCGCTGCAGCCTTTCGAGGAAGTCCGGATCGGTCATCCGCTCGGGCGTGGTGAAGACGATCTCGACGCGCTCGCCGGCGATGCGGCGCAGCGCCGTTTCCTCTTCCTGCGCACCGAGCGTGCTGTT
Source organism: Burkholderiaceae bacterium (assembly GCA_051955575.1). Lineage (GTDB taxonomy): Bacteria > Pseudomonadota > Gammaproteobacteria > Burkholderiales > Burkholderiaceae_D > JBQCGO01. The sequence continues at coordinate 8,068 of JBQCGO010000129.1, read as the reverse complement.
GATCTCGGTGACCGCGATGCCGGCTTCCTCGAGCTTGCCGACCTGGTCCTTCATCAGCGAGATCAGCGGCGAGACGACGACGGTGGTGCCCGGCATGTTCAGCGCCGGCAACTGGTAGCACAGCGACTTGCCGCTGCCGGTGGGCATGATGGCCAACGTGTCGCGGCCGTCGAGCACGCTGTCGATCACGTCGCGCTGGCCGGGGCGCAGACGCTTGATGCCGAAGGTTTCGTGCAGTGTCGAGGACAGCGTGCGTTCCGCCGGCGCGGCGATCGCCGCGGGCGCGTGGCGGCGTGCGCCGGCATGCGAATGGTGCGAGGAATGTCGCATAGGACTCCTTCGGTGGTGGATGACGGGCGCGCGCCGCCGCAGTCCGATCGCCAGCGCGGCGGCGTCATGCGATGAGACTGCAGCGGCGCCGGTTGTATCCGGCGACCGCGCCGAATCGCGTCGAATCCGTTTCCCGCACGACATTACTGCTCGTTTTTTAAGCAATGATTGTCAGTCTTGCTTGGCAGACGATCCACTTTCCGGCAGTTTTTTCGAAATAATTGGCGCTGCACTGCCGCAAGACGCGTTTTGCCCGATATCATTTGCGTGACCTTCGGCAACACCCTCCGCAATACCCTCCGCAACACTAGGATTTCCGCACATGAAGCCCTCTCCGGACTCGAAGAAACCCAACCTCCTCACGCGCGTTGCGCGCACCTATTCCGGCGGCATCACGCCGACCGCCCTGTCGGCGCTTTCCGCCTGGCTGATCGTCACCGGCCTGAAAGGACTGGCCGGCTTCACCGTGAACCAGCAGACCGCGCTGGCCGACCTGATCGGCATCGTGATCGTGCTCGGCCTGGTGCGCTGGGTGAAGGTGAAATACGACGTGAAATGATGCTGCGGGCGCTTGCCCGGCATCCGAAGGACTTCCGATGAGATCGCAGATTTCCCGCATCGAGCGGGTCGCCCGCCATGCGATGGCGGTCGTTGCGGTGCTCGGCGTGCTGGCCGCGCTGGCGCTGCGCTTCGACATGATCAGCAAGGCGCCGTTCTATCGCAGCGATGCCTGGTACCTGGAGAGCGACGCTTCCAGCTACGTCGTGCTCGGCCAGTACGGCAGCGAAGCCGAATGCCGGCAGCACGAGAAGCCGTTCACCACCTGCCGCTCCGGCAAGATGCTGCGCGAAGCCGCGCACGGCGGCAAGACGGCCACGCGCGTCGGCTGAGCCGGCGCGCGACGCTCGTATCCGGTCCTAAGAGCCTGTTCAGTGTCTTTCCGGCATGCGCGCAGCCCCGGAAACCGGTCGGATGCAAGGCGCGGCGACGCGACGTGGCGGTGCCACCGGGTTTGACACTGCGGGAGCCGCAACGCCGCAGACGGCCGGTTTCCGGGACTGCCCGAAGGGTTCGAGCGGGAAGGGGTGTAGCAGGGGTTTCGCGGGGCATGCCCCGCGCCTGCGGAACGGCAAGGGCGTACAAGCCCTTGTGCGTCCTGCAAGGACATGGCGGCGTTGCGCCGCTTGCACAGGGAACTACCCTGTGCGGCGCGACGCGCCTTGCCCTGCATCCCTTCTCGCTCGAACGCGCATGCCGGAAAGACACTGAACAGGCTCTAACGTCCCAGCATCGCGGCCGCGCCGTCGCGCTTCGGCAAGTAGGCAAGCTGCTCGGGTGCGACCGGATTGCCGCGCCCGTCGGTGACGCCGAGCGGCGCGATCGGCTCGCCGGTCTCCCGGTGGCACACCTGCATCGGCGGGCCGTCGTTGCCGACGGTCCAGCGGTCACCCCATTGCATCAGCGCGAGCACCACCGGCAGCAGGTCGCGGCCTTTCTGGGTCAGCCGGTAGTGCTGCCGCACGCCGCCGCTGTCCGGCACATACCGTTCGAGAATGCCGGCATCGACCAGGTGATTCAGCCGGGCGGTGAGGATGTTGCGCGCCACGCCGAGCAGGCGCTGGAAATCGCTGAAGCGGCTGGTGCCGTAGAACGCATTCTTGACGATCAGCATCGCCCAGTGTTCGCCGATCACCTGCAGCGAGCGGGCCACCGAGCAGTCGAGTTCCGAGTATTTCAAGCGCGTCATGCCGTCTCCGAAATATTGCCTGAATTCAATAAAAGGCATGGTAGCGGTTTTTGATCGGCACTGATCGCGCGCGGCGCGGCAAACCGGCGCCGCAAGGCGCGGCGCCGGTATTTGTAACCATCGTTCACATTCGATTGGGGAAAACGCAACGTTCCCGGCGGCACGCCGGCGCCCTCGCATCCGGCTGATTATTCCCGGCAGGGCGGTGCCGCCTGCAGCAGCGCGACGAACTCGGCGGCGCCGAGCGGCTTGCTGAAGTAGTTGCCCTGCACCTCGTCGCAGCCGTTGCTGCGAAGGAAGGCGAGCTGTTCGCTGTTTTCCACGCCTTCGGCGATCACCCGCAGGTTCAGGCTGTGGCCGAGCGAGATCACCGAGCGCGTGATCGCCGCGTCGTCGGCGTCGGTGACGATGTCACGCACGAAGGACTGGTCGATCTTCAGGCTGTCCAGCGCGAAGCGCTTCAGGTAGTTGAGGCTGGAGTAGCCGGTGCCGAAATCGTCGATCGACAGCTTGACGCCGAGCGCCTTCAGTTCCTGCAGCTTGACCGCGAACTGTTCGGCACTGTGCATCACCGCGCTTTCGGTCAGCTCCAGTTCCAGGTATTGCGCCGGCAGGCCGGTGCGCTCCAGCGTCTCGGCCACCAGCGCATGCAGCCGTTCATGCCGGAACTGGCGCGCCGAGAGGTTGACCGACACGCCGATCGGTGCGAAGCCGGCATGCTGCCACGACGCGTTCTGCATGCAGGCTTCCTGCAGCACCCAGGCGCCGATCGAGTCGATCAGGCCGATTTCCTCGGCCAGCGGGATGAAGCGGTCCGGCAGCACCACGCCGAGTTCCGGGTGGAACCAGCGCACCAGCGCCTCGGCGCCGGTCACGCGGCCGCTCTTCAGGTCGATCTTGGGCTGGTAGAACAAGCGGAGCTCGTTGCGCTCGATCGCGCGGTGCAGCGCGTTCTCGATCGCCATGCGCTCCATCGCGCGCACGCTCATCTCCGGCGAGTACAACTGGTAGCCGCTGCCGCCGCGCTCCTTGGCGCGGTACATCGCGGTGTCGGTGTTGCGCAGCAATGTCTCGATGCTGTCGCCGTCGTTCGGGAACAGGCTGATGCCGATGCTCGCGTGGACGTGCAGCTCGACGTCGGTGACGTCGAACGGCAGCGCGAATTCGTTCAGCAGCTTGCCGGCGACTGCGGTGACGCTGTCGGCGTCGGCGAAGTCGGTCAGCAGGATGATGAATTCGTCGCCGCCCGGCCGCGCCACCGTGTCGCAATCCCGCACCACGCGGCGCAGCCGGTGCGACACCTCGACCAGCAGCGCGTCGCCGACCGCGTGGCCGTAGCTGTCGTTGATGTCCTTGAAGCGGTCGAGGTCGACGAACAGCAGTGCCAGCATCTGGCCGGCGCGCCGGGCCAGCGCGATCGCCTGGGCCAGCCGGTCGCGCAGCAGGTTGCGGTTGGCCAGCCCGGTCAGCGGGTCGTGGGTGGCGAGGTATTCGATGCGGCCCTGGTACTGCTTGCGGTCGCTGATGTCGCTGATCACGCCGTCGTAGCGCAGCAGCGCGCCGTCGGCGCCGAATACCGCCTTGCTGCGCTCCTCCAGCCAGCGCATCTCGCCGTCGGGCCGCAGGATCCGGTATTCGCGGGTGACCGCGCCGTGCGTCAGCAGCGTCTCGTTCGACTCTTTCACGCGGGCCTGGTCGTCCGGATGGATCGCCTCGAACCGCAAATCCTTGTTGCGATAGAAGTCGCCGACCGGCAGTCCGAACACCTTTTCGGCGACCGGGCTGATGTACAGCAGCTCGCTGTCGGACACCGACCAGACGACGTTGTCGATCGAGTTCAGGATCGCGGAGAGCTTTTCCTCGGTGGCGAGCAGGCTGCGCTCGGCCTGCTCGCGGGCGCGGCGCGCCGTGAGATGGGCGATGCCGTAGGCGATGTCGTCGGCCAGTTCGCTCAGCAGCGCGAGTTCGGCGTCGTCGAAGCCGTCCGTCTCGCGTTCCCGCAGCGTCAGTGCGCCGAACACCCGCGCGCCGTCCAGCAGCGGCAGCGACAGCATCGCGCGGGCGCCGTTCGACAGGCAGGGCTTGCCGGTGTCGATCGCCGCGCGCGCGGCGTCCCAGCCGCGCCCGCCGCAGCCCCAGTCGGCGTCCTCGGCAGCGCCGGCATGCGCCATCACCCGCAGCGGGCCGGAGCCGCTGTCGCTCCCCTCGCTTCCCCGGCTCGCTTCGGCGGCCGCGTCGTCGCGATACACGATCCAGGCCGACGGATAGCCGCCGGTGTCGACGATGGCGGCGCACATGTCGCCCAGCAGATCCGATTCGTCGGTGGCGTGCACCAGCACGTGATTGCATTCGGCCATCACGGTGCGGCCGCGCAGGTTGCGGCGCAGCGCCTCCTGCGCCTCCTTGCGCTCGCCGACCTCGATTTCCAGGCGCGCGCGCTGGCGGCGCGTCTCGTCGAACAGCGCGAGGTTTTCGTAGGCCGACGCCAGTTGCGACGCGATCGTCGCCGCGACCTGCTCGTCGACTTCGGAAAACGCGTCGTCGCCGATCTTCCCGGTCAGGTACAGCCAGCCGTAGGCGCGCTCCTTGGTGGCGATCGGCACGCCGAGGAACGACGATACCGGCGGGTGCGACGGCGGCAATCCGATCTCGCCCGGCGCGCCGGGCAGCCCGGACAACCCGGACAATCGCACCGGCCTGCGGTCCCGGATCAGGCGGCCGAGCAGGCCGGCATCCGGCGGCAGCGCGCGCAGCGCGGCGAGAACGTCGCCGTCCAGCCCGCGCGCGAAGCAATGCGCGAACGCGGCGCCGGCGTCGTCGAGCACCGCCACCGCCGCGCAGGTCGCGCCGCAGATGCCGTGCGCGGCGCGGCAGAGGATGTCGATCATGCGGGCGGGATCGCGCTCGGCGGCCAGGTCGAGCCCCAGTTCGACCAGCCGCGTCAGACGGCGGCTGACCGCCTGCATGCTGTCGAGCGATGCGGACAGGTCGCGCGCCACCCGGCGCAGCCCTTCGCGCGCCGGCACCGTGCCGCCGTCGAGCTGCGCCACGGCGCGGCGCAACTGCTCGTCGATCGAGGACAGCCGGGCCGCCTCGAGCGAGGCCGACAGTTGCGGCGCATGGTGGGCGGCCGCGGACGGCTGGGACGGCAAGGACGCACCGAGCGCCTGCTGCACCGCGCCGAGGATCGCTTCCGGCTCGGACGGCTTTTGCAGCACCCAGCGCACCCCGCAAGCCTCGGCGATGGTGCGCGCTTCGCGGGCGCGGAAGCTGGCCGTATAGAAGATGACCGGGGTCGCCTCCAGCGGCGGCTCGGCGCGCAACCGGTTGACGAACTCGAAGCCGTCCATGTTCGGCATCAGGATGTCGGTGATGACGAGGTCCGGCCGTTCGGCGCGCACCAGTTGCAGCGCCTGCCCGCCTTCGGCCGCCTCGATCAGCCGGTGCCCGCCGTAGCCGAGCAGGGTCGACAGGAATTGCCGGTTGATCGCGTGGTCGTCAACGATCAGGATGGTCGCCATCGACGTCCTTCCCGCGCGCCTCTTGCAGGCACGCTTCGATGTGTTCGAGCAGCGCGGGCGGCTCTACCGGACGCCGGATGAAACGCGCCGCGCCGAGCTCGATGCCGCGACGGCAATCGTCCAGGCTGCCGAACGACGCGCTCAGGAAGATGAACGGCAGGGCCGCCAGCGCCGGGTCGGCCTTGATCGCCGCCAGCAGCGCGAAGCCGTCCTCGCCGGGCATGTGCAGGTCCGACAGGATCAGGTCGTAGCGGGCCTGCCGCAACTCGGCAAGCGCTTCCGGCACGCCCGGCGCCAGCGTCAGCTCGTAGCCGAACGGCGCCAGCGTGCTGCGGATCAGCTCGCTGTTGACGGCGGTGTCGTCGACCACCAGGATGCGCGCGTGCCGCGGCTGCACCGGCGCCGCGTATTGGCGGCTTTGCTGGCCGACGCGGTGCATGCCGGTGGAACGCTTGACCGCGGGCAGGAAGCGCTCGACTTCGGCGATCAGTTGCTCCGGTTCGATCGGCTTGCTGAGATACGCGTCGAATCCCGAATGCAGCAGGCGTTCGCGGTCGCCGGCCATGGCCAGCGCAGTCACCGCGATCACCGGCACCTCGCGCGTCGCGGGGTCGTCCTTCAGCGCGGCGACCACGCCGTAGCCGTCCAGATCGGGCAGATGGACGTCGCAGACCACCAGGTCGGGCTTTTCCCGGCGCGCGGTCTCGATGCCGGACGCGCCGTCGCCGCTCTGCAACGGCGTGTGGCCGCAGGCCTGCAGCAGGTACGCCATCAGGTCCATGTTGGCCGTGTTGTCTTCGATGATCAGGATGCGTGCCGACAAGAACGGCCCCTTTCTGCGCCGGCATGCGGCAAGGCTGGCGACGCCGCGCCGCCGGCAAGCGTAGCGCGTGTCATGGTTTCTCTCCGTGCAGCGTCAGCATGAACGTGCTGCCGCGCCCGTAATCGCTCTCGCAGGTCAGTTCTCCGCCGAGCAGGCCGGCCAGCTTGCGGCTCAGATACAGACCGAGACCGGTGCCGTCGTGCCGGCGGGTCGATGACGCGTCGAGCTGGGTGAAGGCCTGGAACAGCCGCGCGCGGTCTTCCGGGCGGATGCCCGAGCCGGTATCGCGCACCGAGAACCGGACCGTGCCGTCTGCGCCGCCCGGGCCGCCCGGGTCGTCTTCCCGGCGGCCGACGCTCACGCGCACCTCGCCCTGCTCGGTGAACTTGATCGCGTTGTTGATCAGGTTGATCAGGATCTGGTGCAGCGCCCGCCGGTCGCAGACCAGGCCGATCGGCTGGCCCGGCGCATCGATCCGCAGTTCCAGGCCCTTCTCCCCGGCCAGCGGCCGCAGCGTGTCGACCAGTTCGGCCAGCACGTCCTGGCACACCACCGGCTCGGGATTCAGTTCGACCTTGCCGGACTCGATCTTGGCCACGTCGAGCAGGTCGTTGATCAGCGACAGCAGGTGGCGCGCGCTGGACTGGATGATCTTCAACTGCTTGTCCTGGTCGGCCGTCAGCGGGCCGGCCAGCTTCATCAGCAGCGTGCCGGTGAAGCCGATGATCGCGTTCAGCGGCGTGCGCAGCTCGTGCGACATGTTGGCGAGGAATTCGGACTTCATGCGCGACGCCAGTTCGAGCTGCGCGTTCTTTTCCGCGATCGCCTCGCCGTTGCGGCGCAGTTCCTCGGTCTGGCGCGCCATCTGCCGCTGCAGGGCGTAGAGGTTGACGAACACGCGCACCTTCGCCTTCAGCACCTCCGGCACGATCGGCGAGAAGATGTAGTCGACCGCGCCCGACGTGTAGCCCTGGAAGCGGTCGGAGTCGGAGCCGGCCTCGGCGGTGATGAAGATGATCGGCGTGTGCGCCGAGCGCGGCCGGCCGTGGATCAGCGCGGCGGTCTCGAAGCCGTCCATCACCGGCATGCGCACGTCGAGCAGGATGACGGCGAAGTCGCGCTGCAGCAGGTGCCGCAGCGCCTCGCGCCCGGAGGAAGCGGTGGTCACGTCCAGGTCCATGCCGGCGACGATGGATGCCACCGCCTTGAGCTTGGAAGGCGTGTCGTCGACCACCAGGATCGATGCCGGCTTGCCGTCGTGCGGCTTCAGCGGCGCCTGCTCGTCGGGCGGCTCGGCCGGATGGGTCGGATGCAACTGTTCGGTGGTGTCCATGCGGATGCCCGTGAAGTGCGCGGCGCCCGCGTCAGCGGTACAGCCAGATGCGCATCAGCGACAGCAGCTGGTCGGTGTCGACCGGCTTGCTGACGTAGTCCGACGCGCCCGCCTCGATGCACTTCTCGCGGTCGCCCTTCATGGCTTTCGCCGTCAGCGCGATCATCGGCAAGTCCTCGAACTCGTCGAGCGTGCGGATCTGCCGCATCGTCTCGAAGCCGTCCATCTCCGGCATCATGATGTCCATCAGCACGATGTCGGTGTCCGGATGCCGGCGCAGCAGTTCGATGGCGGTGCGGCCGTTCTCGGCCGAC
>JBQCGO010000128.1:0-7257 GCA_051955575.1 Burkholderiaceae bacterium | reverse complement strand
TGGTCGCTGCCGACCCAGGCGCGACGCGCTTCGACGAAGCCGATCTCGCGGAACACCTTGCAATGGCCTATGCGCCCGAGCCGGATCTGTTCATCCGCACCGGCGGCGAGCAACGCATCTCCAATTTCCTGCTCTGGCAGCTCGCCTACACCGAGCTGTATTTCACTGACACCTACTGGCCGGACTTCGACGCCGCGGCGCTCGATGCGGCGATCACCTCCTACCAGCGGCGCGAGCGGCGCTTCGGCCGTACCAGCGAGCAGCTCGTCAGCATCGAAAAGGTTTCCTGATGCTGCGCACCCGCGTCGTCACCGCGATCGCGCTGCTGGCGGTGCTGCTGGCGGTACTGTGGTCCGGCTCGTTCGCGGCGTTCGCGGTCGTCGCCCTGGCGTTCTTCGCCGCGGCCGCGTGGGAGGGTTTCCGCCTGTTCGGCAGCCGCCGCCCCGCCGTGCCCGCCGTGCTGTGGACCGTGGCGATGGGACTGGTGCTGACGCTCACCGCCAGACAGGCAGACCTGCGCGTGCTGTACGCGCTGTGCGTCGCGATCTGGGCGATCCGGCTGTCGCCGACGCTCGGCGTCGGTCTGCCGCCGCTGGCGTCCGGCGGGAACCGGCTGCTCGCCGGCGTCTATACCATCGCGCTGCTGGGCTGCTTCGGCGCGATTGCCGGCTTGTTCCTCCTGTCGCCGGTCTATCTGCTGTCGGTGATGGCGATCGTCTGGATCGCCGACATCGGCGCCTATTTCGCCGGCAAGCGCTTCGGCCGCCGCAAGTTGGCGCCGGCGATCTCGCCCGGCAAATCCTGGGAAGGCGCGGTCGGCGGCTTGCTGGCGGTCCTGCTCGTCGGCGCCGCCTGCGCCGCCGCGCCGGCATTGCAGGGAACGTTTCCGGCCAGGCTGCGCGACACCTGGGGCTGGGGTGGCTTCGTGCTGGTGATGACGCTGCTGGTTGCCGCCAGCGTGGCGGGCGACCTGTTCGAATCGCAGTTGAAGCGGCGCGCCGGCATGAAGGACAGCAGCGCGTTGCTGCCGGGCCACGGCGGCGTACTGGATCGCATCGATGCGCTGGTACCGGTGCTCCCGGTCGCGATGCTCCTGACCGTCGGTTTCTGACATGTCCGTCCAGCGTCTCCAGCGCCTCACGATCCTCGGCTCCACCGGCTCGATCGGCGCCTCCACGCTTGACGTCGCCGCGCGCCATCCGGACCGCTTCGAGATCTTTGCGCTCACCGGCCACGCCCGCGTGGCGGAACTGGCGGCGCAGTGCGAACGCTTCCGACCGACGTTCGCGGTGGTTGCCGATGCGGCGCGCGCTGCCGAACTCGCCGATCGTCTCAGGCGGGCCGGCGTAAGCACCGAAGTCCTGCACGGTATCGACGCGTTGTGCGCGGTCGCGTCCGCCGCCGAATGCGACACCGTGATGGCCGCGATCGTCGGGGCCGCCGGCCTCGCGCCGACGCTCGCTGCCGCGCGCGCCGGCAAGAAGCTGCTTCTCGCGAACAAGGAAGCACTGGTGATGTCGGGCCGGCTGCTGATCGACGCCGTCGGCGCCAGCGGCGCGACGCTGCTGCCGATCGACAGCGAGCACAACGCGGTGTTCCAGTGCCTGCCGCACGACTTCGCGCGGCACGCGCCGTGCAAGGGCGTTGCCAGGGTGCTGCTGACCGCGTCCGGCGGTCCGTTCCTGAAACGCGCCGTCGACACGCTCGACGACGTGACGCCGGACGAGGCGGTCGCGCATCCGAACTGGGTCATGGGCCGCAAGATCTCGGTCGATTCGGCGACCATGATGAACAAGGGCCTCGAAGTCATCGAGGCGCACTGGCTGTTCGGCCTGCCGGCCGAGCGGATCGAAGTGGTGATCCATCCGCAAAGCGTGATCCACTCGATGGTGTCCTACGTCGACGGCTCGGTGCTCGCGCAACTCGGCAATCCCGACATGCGCACGCCGATCGCGCATGCGCTCGCGTACCCGGAGCGCATCGCCTCGGGCGTCGCGCCGCTCGACCTCGCGGCCATCGCGCGGCTCGAGTTCCAGACCCCTGATTTCGGCCGGTTTCCCTGTCTGAAACTGGCGTATGATGCGCTCGGCGCGGGCGGCTCGGCTCCCGCGGTGATGAACGCGGCGAACGAGATCGCGGTGGACGCCTTCCTGTGCGGCCGGATCGGTTTTCGCGAGATCGACCGTGTCATCCATCATGTGATGCAGACCGTGGCGACCGGCAGTCTGAACGATCTCGACACGCTCCTGGAACGCGATCGCGCCGCCCGGGACGCTGCCGGCCGTTTCGTTGCGGGCCGCTCGCGATAAGGAGACCGGCATGAATCTGCTCCAGACGCTTCTCGCCTTCGCTGTCGCGCTCGGCAGCCTGATCGTGGTCCATGAACTTGGCCATTACCTGGTCGCCCGCTGCTGCGGCGTGAAGGTGCTGCGCTTCTCGCTCGGGATGGGCAAGATCGTGTGGTCGCGCCGCTTCGGCCCGGACCGCACCGAATGGGCGGTGTCGATTCTGCCGCTGGGTGGCTACGTCAAGATGCTCGACGCGCGCGAGCAGGATCCGGCGACGATTGCACCACAGGATCTGCACCGGGAATTCACGCGCCAGCCGGTCTGGCGCCGCTTCGCGATCGTCGCCGCCGGCCCGCTTGCCAATTTCCTGTTCGCGATCCTGCTGTTCTCGGGCATTTACATGGCCGGCGTGCCGGAACCGAAGCCGCTCCTGCGCGCGGTGCCCGAGCACACCGCTGCCTACGATGCCGGCCTGCGCGGCGGCGAACTCGTCACCGCGGTCAACGGCGAGCCGGTCCGGATCTGGTCCGACCTGCGCTGGCAGGTGCTGCAGGCCGCGGTGGCCGGCGCGCCGGCACGGCTGACCGTCGAGCGCAACGGCGCCCCGGACGCGCATCAGGTCGAACTCGATACCGGCCGGCTGGACACCGCGGATCTCGAAGCGGATTTCCTCGCCAAGCTCGGCATCGCGCTGGCCCGCCCGAAGGCGACCCTCGGTCACGTGGTCGAAGGCGGCCCGGCAATGCGCGCCGGCCTGCAGGAAGGCGACCGCATCCTGCGCATCGACGGCAAGCCGGTGCTCGACGGACTGGACCTGATCGAACGGATCCGCGATGCCGCCGGGCGCAAGCTCGAGATCGACGGCACCCGAAACGGCGCGTCGTTCCACGTCGCCGTCACGCCCGACACCGTGCGGCAGAACGATCGCACCATCGGCCGGATCCAGGTGGAAGTGCCGCTCGCGCCGGAGACGGTGGTCGCCAGCGAGTCCCCGCCGCAGGCACTCGCCAAGGCGGCGCGCCGCACCTGGGACACCAGCGTCCTGACGCTCAAGATGCTCGGCAAGATGCTGGTCGGCCAGGTATCGATGAAGAACATCACCGGGCCCATCACGATCGCCGATTACGCGGGGCAGACGGCCCGCATCGGCGCGGTCAGCTACATCGGTTTCATCGCCTTCATCAGCATCAGTCTCGGCGTGATGAACCTGCTGCCGATCCCGGTTCTGGACGGGGGTCTTTTGTTGTATTATTCGCTGGAATTTTTGACCGGCAAGCCGGTCCCGGCGCGTCTCGGCGAACTGGCGCAGCGTGCCGGCGTCGGCATCCTGGTGACGCTGATGATCGTCGCGGTATTCAACGATATCGCCCGCCTCGTCACCTGAAGAACGCGCCTCTCCCCGCTGCAGTGCCGCCCGCCCGGTGCCCGAATCCACCCGATATTGCTGATGAAATCACGCTCTGTGCATTTACTTCCGTCGCGCGCCAAGCTGGCGAAATTCCGGCGTAACGCGATCGCAGCAGCCGCATTCGCCATCTGCGGCAGCGCCTTCGCAATCGAACCCTTCGTCATCAAGGACATCCGCGTCGAGGGCATTCAGCGCACGGAAGCGGGCACCGTGTTCAGCTATCTCCCGGTCCAGGTCGGCGACACATTCAACGACGAGAAGGCGGCGGCGGCGATCAAGGCGCTGTACGCGACCGGCTTCTTCAAGGACGTGCGCATCGAGGCCGAGGGCAACGTGCTGGTGGTAATGGTGGAAGAGCGGCCGGCCATCGCCAGCATCGACTTCACCGGTACCAAGGAATTCGACAAGGACCAGCTGACCAAGGCGCTGAAGGATATCGGCCTGGCCGAGTCCCGCATCTACGACAAGGCGCTGGTCGATCGCGCCGAGCAGGAACTGAAGCGCCAATACCTCTCGCGCGGCAAGTACGGCGTGCAGATCACGACCACGGTCACGCCGGTCGAGCGCAACCGGGTCAACATCACGTTCGCGGTGGACGAGGGCGACACCGCGCACATCAAGCGCATCAACATCGTCGGCAACAAGGTGTTTTCCGAGAAGGAGCTGCTGAGCCTGCTCAGCCAGCGCACGCCCGGCTGGTTCACCTGGTACACGAAAGCCGACCAGTATTCGAAGCAGAAGCTGACCGGCGACATCGAAGCGTTGAAGTCTTTCTATCTGAACCGCGGCTACCTCGAGATGCAGGTCGAATCGACGCAGGTCGAGATCACGCCGGACAAGAAGGACATCTACATCACCATCAACATCACCGAAGGCGACAAGTTCCGGGTCGGCAACGTCAAGCTGGACGGCGAGATGCTGGGCCAGGAAGCCGAGCTCAAATCGCTGGTCTCGCTGAAGAAGGGCGACGTCTATTCCGGCCAGGAGCTGGCCGACAGCGTCAAGCGCATCAGCGACCGACTCGGCAATTTCGGTTACGCGTTCGCCAACGTGAATGCGAACCCCGAAATCGACCGCGAAAAGAAGGAAGTGTCGTTCACGGTGTTCATCGATCCGGGCAAGCGCGTCTACGTGCGCCACGTGAACATCGCCGGCAACACCAAGACGCGCGACGAGGTGATCCGCCGCGAATTCCGGCAGTTCGAGGATTCCTGGTACGACGGCGAGAAGATCAAGCTCTCGCGCGACCGGGTGGACCGGCTCGGCTACTTCACCGACGTCAACGTGCAGACGCCGGAAGTGCAGGGCACGAACGACCAGGTCGACCTCAACATGGCGGTGACCGAAAAGCCGACCGGCAACATTCTGGTCGGCGCCGGTTTCTCGAGCACCGACAAGCTGAGCCTGACCGCGTCGATCCAGCAGGCCAACGCGTTCGGCACCGGCAACACGCTGGGCCTGGACGTCAACACCGCGAAGACCTATCGCACCATCGCGCTGTCGCAGACCAACCCGTACTTCACCGAGGACGGCGTCAGCCGCAGCTACGAGATCTTCCTGCGCACGGTGCGTCCGCCGCCGATCAACATCGGCGACTACAAGGTCCAGACCACCGGCGGCAACGTCAAATTCGGCGTGCCGTACTCCGAGCTCGACACGGTGTTCTTCGGCGTGGGCATCGAAAACACCAAGGTGGAGACCTTCACCGACGTGCCGGGACATAACAACAGCCCGGCGCTCTACGTGCGTTACGCGCAGGATTTCGGCGACGGCGTCAACGCCACCACGACAAGCTTCCCGCTGACTGCCGCATGGCAGCGCGACAGCCGGGACAGCGCGCTGATCCCGACCAAGGGCCGCTACCAGCGTGCGAACCTGGAACTGTCGACGCTGGGTTCGCTGCGCTATTACCGGGCGACCTACCAGCAGCAGTATTTCAAGCCGCTGAGCACCCGCTTCACGCTGGCGCTGAACGGCGAGGTGGACTACGGACGCGGTTTCGGCGGCAAGCCTTACCCGATCTTCAAGAATTTCTATGCGGGCGGCATCGGTTCGGTACGAGGTTACGAAGGCGCGTCGCTGGGCGCGTTGCGCGATCCGGTCACCGGCGACGCGCTCGGCGGATCGTCCCGGCTGTTCGGCAATGTCGAGCTGCAGGCCCCGTTTCCGGGCTCCGGCGCCGACCGCACTCTTCGCTGGTTCACCTTCTTCGACGGCGGCAACGTGTTCAGCGAAAACGAACGGTTCAAAACCAGCGAGCTGCGCTATTCCGTCGGTCTCGGCATCAGCTGGGTTTCGCCGATCGGTCCGTTGAAACTCAGCTACGGGCAACCGTTGAACGCGAAGGCCGGCGACCGCAAGCAGCAGTTGCAGTTCCAGTTGGGCACCGGCTTCTGACGACGCCATGACTCATTTACCTTTGCGGAGAACGGCCTTGAAGTCTTCGATCACCTTGCACTCATTCTTCCGGACGGTCGTCCTGGCCGGTGCGGCGCTGCTGGCGACGTCCGCGGCCCAGGCGCAGGAATCACGGATCGCCTTCGTCAACACCGAGCGCATCTTTCGCGAGGCCGCGCCCGCCAAGGCCGCGCAGGCCAAGATCGAGCAGGAATTTTCCAAGCGCGACAAGGATTTGCAGGACATGGCCGCGCGTCTGAAAGGCATGTCCGACAAACTCGACAAGGATTCCGCCATCCTGTCCGATTCGGACCGCGCCCGTCGCCAGCGTGAAGTGGCGGACCTCGACAAGGATTTCCAGCGCAAGCAGCGCGAGTTCCGCGAGGATCTCAACCAGCGCCGCAACGAGGAACTGGCGATCGTGGTCGAGCGCTCGAACCGGGTCATCAAGCAGATCGCCGAGTCCGAGAAATACGACATCGTGTTCCAGGAAGCGGTGTACGCGAGCCCGCGGATCGACATCACGGACAAGGTGCTGAAGGCGCTGAGCAAGTGACCGAAGGTGAAGGACAGGCGATGACGATCCGGCTCGGCGACCTGGTCGGCCGCCTCGGTGGACGGCTCGAAGGCGATCCCGGCATCGTGGTCTCTGGCATCGCGCCGCTCGAGCACGCCGGCGACCGGCACATCACTTTCCTGTCCAGCGCCAAGTGGCGCGACAAGGCGGCCGCGACCGGCGCGGCGGCCCTGATCCTGTCTCCCGCCGACGACGCCGTCGTCGGCGCGACCTATCGCGGTGCCCGCATCGTCACCGACAACCCGTACGCTTACTTCGCCCGCACCGCGCAGTGGTTCGAGGCTCTCGCAGCACAACCGGCGCCGCCCGGCGTCCATCCGTCCGCGGTGGTCGACGCGTCGGCGCGCGTCGCGCCGGGCGCCTCGATCGGCCCGCTGGCGGTGGTCGAGGCCGGTGCCGAGGTCGCGGACGGCGCCGTGATCAGCGCCGGCTGCTTCGTGGGCCGGGATGCGCGCATCGGCGCCGGCACGGTGCTGCATCCGCAGGTGGTGGTGCAGGCGCGCTGCATCGTCGGCGACCGCTGCATCCTGCATTCCGGCGTGGTCGTCGGCGCGGCCGGATTCGGATTCGCCAACGAGAAGGGTGCC
>JBQCGO010000127.1:0-8769 GCA_051955575.1 Burkholderiaceae bacterium | reverse complement strand
CCGGTGTTCAATGCCGACGGCTCCATCCGCGAATGGATCGGCACCAACGTCGACGTCACCGTGCGAAAACGTGCGCAGGAGCAGGTGGCCAGGAGCGCGGAGCGCCTGATGCTGGCGACCGATGCGGCGAACCTCGGCGTCTGGGTCTGGGATTTCGCGAACAACGAGGTGACCTGGGAAAACGAGCGGCTGTACGAGATGTTCGGCGTGCCGAAATCGGACGGTCCCGTCACGTTTGCCCGGTTCATTTCGGAAGTCCTGCATCCCGACGACCTGGCGCCGTACAAGAAGATGATGACGTCGGCGCTGGAGAACAACACGCCGTTCCGTTACGAAGGCCGCTTCTACCGGCAGCCCGACCAGGCGCTGCGCTGGTTCGAGTTCACCGGCCTGATCCATCGCAACGAAGACGGCGCGCCGCTGCGCATCGTCGGCACCGCGGCCGACATCACCGAGCGCAAGGAAGCCGAGGAGAAGCTGCGCCACGCCTCGCTGCACGATCCGCTGACCGGCCTGCCGAACCGGACGATGCTGATCGAAGTCGCCGGCCGGGTGCTGGCGCACAACCGGCGCGTGAACCGGGCGGCCGCCGTGCTCTACCTGGACCTCGACCGCTTCAAGCCGATCAACGATACCCACGGCCATGAATTCGGCGACGCGGTGCTGAAGGAAGTGGCCGGCCGGCTGTCGCAAAGCCTGCGCGCGGAAGACATCGTGGTGCGCGTGGGCGGCGACGAATTCGTGATCCTGCTGCAGGAAGTCGACAACGCGGCGGTGGCCGGCGACGTCGCCGCGCACATCGTCGCGCTCATCAACGAACCGTTCCGCGTCGGCGACCTGACGCTGTCGCTGTCGACCTCGGTGGGCATCAGCGTCTTCCCGGTCGACGGCGAGCACATCGACGCCCTGGTGACCCATGCCGACATGGCGATGTACCAGGCCAAGCAGGCCGGGCGCAACAGGCTGCAGTTCTATTCGTCCGAATTCGCCGCCGAGGCGCGGCTGCAGGCGGGGATCGAACAGCGGTTGAAATCCGCACTGCGCACCGACGCGTTCCATCTGTACTACCAGCCGGTGGTCGACATCCGCAACGGCAGGATGGTCAGCGTCGAGGCGCTGCTGCGCTGGCGCGGCGTCGACATCGGTCCGGACCGCTTCGTGCCGGTCGCCGAAGCCAGCGGCATCATCAATCCGATCGGCGCCTGGGTGCTGCAGGAAGCGTCGCGCCAGCATCGCCTGTGGCGCGCGCACGGCCTGCCGACGATCCCGGTCGCGGTCAACGTGTCGGTGGTCGAATTCCGCGCCAAGGACTTCGTGCCGCGCTTCATGCGCATGCTCGGCGAGCACGGCATCGACGTGGCCGGCCTGCAACTCGAAGTGACCGAGACCGCGATCATGGACGACATCGACCATGCGGCGCAGGTCCTGTCGGAACTGAAGGCGCTCGGCGTGGCCATCGCGCTGGACGACTTCGGCACCGGCCAGTCGAGCCTCGCCTACCTGGCCCGGCTGCCGCTGAACAAGATCAAGATCGACAAGTCGTTCATCTCGCGCATCGAGAGCGACGTGGCCAGCCGCGCGGTGACCGACGCGATGATCGCGCTGGGCCGCACGCTCAACCTCGAAGTGGTGGCCGAAGGCGTCGAAGCGGCGGCCGTGCTGGACTACCTGCAGTCGCGCGGCTGCCAGCAGGCGCAGGGGTATTACTTCGGTAGACCGATGTCGGGCGAGGCGCTGGAAGCGTGGTATCGGGAGCGGACGGCATCAGTGGAGCGGGTGGCACGGAAGCCCTGATGATTGGCACGGCGCGCGGCGCGTGCGATTGCCGGCGTTACTCGAGATTTTTCTCTCGAATCTCGCACGAAATTGACTCTGACCCTAAGGTCCTGCTGCGGATCGAAACCCTGTCCGGCAGCAGGCCAGCCGGCTCCCGCGCAATTTTTCGGCAACAACGAATCGATTCTAACCCCCGGCGTGAACAGAGCCGCCCTGGTATCGGGACAAGACGGGACTGAAAACGACTCAGGAAAAATTAACTCTGACCCCGAGGTCCGGGTCCTGACCCCGAGGTCTCAAGACAGGAGATCGTTCTCGACCGTGCCGGCGGCCCGGTCTCGCCGGAAGCCATGCGGCGGGGCTTCGGTTTCCTTTCCTCGCCATAGCATCGACGTCTGCCGGATAAAGAATTTGAAACACGGCAAGGCCGCCGGTCAGAAAAAAGTGATCGTTGGAAGGAGCACGAACGGGTCGACCTTTTGAAGGCGAAATCGGGGAGACGCTGGATGCGTGGGAGCGTCAGCCGCTGGTCGATTGATTTCATGCGCCTGTTATCCCGAAAAAATTTGCTCGTTAAACCGAGCGTTAATGCCATTGGGTTCGTTTTTAGATACATTCACGCTGACGCCCACGGCATTCTGCTATATTCAATGTTCGTTAATTCGAGCGCTAAGCTGCCAAGGTTTGATTTCACGAACATGAAAGTTACCCAGAAGCACGTGGCTCCCTCGAGCCGGCTGGCGGAGATGGCGTCTATCGGCGAACGTCTTGCCCGGCTGCGGATTGCCCGTCACATCACCCAGTCCGAGGCGGCCGTCAGGGCGGGTCTGTCGCGCAACACGGCCTACCGACTCGAAAAAGGCGATCCCGGGTTAGCGCTCGGCCAGGTGCTGCGGTATCTCGACGCGATTGCGCCGGGAAAGAGCTTGCTCGAACTGCTGCAGGCAGACGATCCGGCATTGGCCGCCCTGGAAGCCGGCGAAAAGCGCAAACGCACGCGCGGGCTGAGCAAAGAAGAACTCAGCAAGCTCGATTTTTAGGGAGCCCGATGGACGTCAAGCGCGAACTCGCGGTCTTTGCTTTCCTGGACGACGCCTTCGTGCCGGCAGGGCTGTTGAACCTGACCGAAGACGGCGCGCAGTTGAAGGCGTCGGCGTTTGCGTACGGTACCCGCTACATCGACCGTCCCCGCGCGGTCGAGATGGACCCGGTCAGCCTGTCCCTGAAGGACAAGGAAGCGGTCCGCGGCAGGAAGCTGTTCCCGGAAAACAGCCTGCCGTTCTTCGGCGGCATCCGGGATGCGGCGCCGGATGCATGGGGCCGCCGGGTGATTGAAGCCAAGCTGAAAGTCCCGGCCAACAGCCTGCCGGAATCCACTTATCTCCTCGAAGCCGGCAGCGATCGTGTCGGGGCCCTCGATGTGCGCCCGCACCTCGACAGCGCGCCGAAAGACGGCCACGTTGCGATCACTGACCTGCAGCATCTTCTGGACGCGGCGGAGCGCATCGAAGCAGGCTTGCCGGTTCCGGCGCACCTGGACGTCATTTTCTCGGGCGGTTCCGCCTTGGGCGGCGCCCGGCCGAAGGCGTCGGTGCGCGATGAGCAGGGCGTGCTCTGGCTGGCCAAGTTTCCCAGCCGGGGCGAGCACCTGAACGTGCCCGAAATCGAGGCCGCGACGTTAAAGCTGGCCAAGCTGTGCGGCATGGCCGTGCCCGAGGTCAAGACGCTCGCGGTCGGCGAACGCCGCGTCATGCTGATTCGACGGTTCGACCGTTACTGGGCCGCGCCCGGCGCCCTGCCGGCGCCCGGCCGGCTGTTTGCGCCGACCGTGCCTGAGGAGGGGCGCATCGAGAAACGGCTGCCGTTTGTCAGTGGCCTGACGCTGCTAGCTTGTGACGAATATGCGGCGCGTGAGAAGAGCTACGGCGATCTGGCCGAGGCGATTCAACGGTATTGCCACGTCGACGTCGTCCGCGACGACAAGAAAGAGCTGTTCCGGCGCATGGTGTACAACATCTTCGTCAGCAATGACGACGACCATCTGCGCAACCACGCTTTCCTGTGGGACCCGCGCCTGAAGGGCTGGCGGCTGAGCCCCCTGTATGACGTCATGCCCAAGCCCGGCATCGCATCCGACAGGACGCTCTTTCTGGGCGTCGGCCCGGAAGGGCGTTCCGCGCGCCTGAATAACGCCATCGGATGGCGGGAGAAATTCGGCCTGAGCGAGGCAGCCGCGCTGGAGGTGATTGGGCAAATCTGGCGGGAAGTGCGCGAGTGGAAGGTCCACTTTGAATCGTTTGGCGTGAGCCTCCATTCGATTGCACAGGCGGCATCGGCTTTTCGCCATATCGACGACATTTCTTCTTCGCGGCTACGCGCCAGGCTGCCCCTGCAGTGAGGGGAAACGACGAGTGCGCTAAAGCGTTCGCAATTGGATACGGGTGGGGCGGCATGAGCGAAGCGAGCATGGCAGTCTCTGCCAGTTGCAAAAAATCAATATTCTGTCCGGGGGGTGGTTCTGGTTTTGAAGATGTCCATGAAACGTGAACAAAAATTTTTAACACGCGGATGCGGTTGTTCAATAAAATGCATGCGTTCACGGAACATGAACAAGGAAAAAAATAGAACAAAAGGTGCGATGTGAAAGCCGTAGCGCATAAACACTACCTGGAAGACAACCTTGTTAAAGAGGCGCTGGACGCCCTGCAAGAAAAGACCGGAATTGCGGGCCGGCTCGTGAGCACACAGCAGAAGACGCCCCGGCATGACGAAGCCGATGCCATCATTGAGTTCACTGTCGATAGCCAACCGCTTCGATATATCGTCGAATGCAAATCCGCCGTCGATCGAAAACTGCTCGTCTCCCATGTCAAGGCACAGTTATCAAATCTCCCCGCCCCTGGCCTGCTGATTGCCCCGTATGTGAGCCGGGAAATCGCGGAATACTGTCGGGAGACAAAGCTTCAATTCATCGATACGCACGGCAATGCGTACCTGAATGCGCCAGGCATGTTCGTCTATGTCACAGGCGAAAAAAAACCTGCGGGCAGAGCCGTCATTCGCAACGCCCGGGGAACCGCCAATCCGACCGCGTTACGCATCACATTCGCCCTCTTGTGTCAGCCCGCCATCGTTCAGGCGCCGTATCGCGAAATCATGGAAAGCGCCGGCGTCTCGCTCGGTGCAGTCAGCAGCAGCTTTGACGACCTGAAAAGGCGCGGTCTCCTGCTCGACGCCGCGCGCGGCCGTCACCGAAAACTGCTTGAATCGAAGCGTCTCTTCGATGAATGGGTAACTAACTACCCCGTCGTACTGCGCCCGAAATTGAATCCACGCCGGTTCAGCGCGCCCGATCCCGATTGGTGGCAGAGCGCGCAGATCGACACTTTCGGGGCGGTATGGAGCGGGGAAGTCGCGGCGGCGCGGATCACTGGGTATCTCAAACCAGCGACGCAAATGATTTATGTCGCGCCTGCCTCCATGACCAACTGCCTGAAGCAGCTGGTATCAACGCATCGCCTAAAACCAGATCCAGACGGACAGATCGAAATTCTGGAAAAGTTCTGGGACCTGCCGGCGGACCCGAAGTACCCGGACATTGCCCCCGCGATTCTCGTCTACGCCGATCTGATGGCAGCGCTCGAACCACGCAATAGCGAGGCCGCCAAAATGATATGGGAGACCCGGATTGAAACCGCATTCGCTCAGACCTGAGTTTCCGCTGGACCCGACGGCGCTGGAAATCCTGCGCGCGATGACAGACGAAGCCGCGTCGGCCGGCATCGAATGCATGATCGTCGGCGCAACCGCGCGCGATATACTCCTCACACACGTCTTCGGCATCCCGGCCCGACGCGCGACCCATGACGTCGACTTCGCGGTGGCCATCGAAAATTGGGACCAGTTCGAGCAAATGAAATCCCGGCTCGCGGCAAGAAAAGGTTTTGAACCTTCCAGCCGAATGAAACAGCGTCTGTACTACCTTGGCGATGAAAAGGAGCACGGGCATCCGCTCGATCTCGTGCGGGAGCACGGCCGGCACCGGTGTGTGTCGCGACAGCTCACTGACCATTGCTGGCACTGGGGCCCGCGAACCGCCCCGAGGCTAACGGCCTAGAACAACTCCCGCTGCCGCCCCCGGAACCGCCACGCGTTCACGCTGGCCAGCGACACCTCGCGCGGTCCCGGCGTCAGCGCGAGCGCGTCGCCGGCGCGGACCTCGCCTTCCTCCACCACCTTCAGGTAGAAGCCGGTGCAGCCGGCCTGCAGCATCTGCTTCGACGCGTGCGGAAAACCCATCACCGCGTTGAACTTGTAGCAGGGCTGGCGCGGCTCGGTAACTTCCAGCAGCGCGCTGCCGACGCGCAGGCGGTCGCCGATCCAGACATGTTCCTCGGTCAGGCCGGCGAGGGTCAGGTTCTCGCCCAGCGCGCCATGCACCAGCGGCGCCGCGTGCCGTGCCGCCGCGCGTTGCGCGGTCCAGAAAGGGTAATGCTCGACCGGGTAGGCGTAGACCGCCTTGTCGAGCCCGCCATGCACCGACAGGTCGGCCTGCTCGTCGCCGGTCAAGCCCAGCCGGCGCACCGCGACCGGGCCGTCGACCGCGCGCTTGCGGATCGCGGTCGGGATGCGGCGCAGGTCGGCGAGCGGGTCGTCGCGCATATCTTCGACCGGGCGCAGGAACAGGTCGCCGGCCTGCGCGACGTTGACGCTGACGAGTTGCATGAGGGGAGCGGTGGAGTCGGAACGGCCGACATTATCCGCGATGCGCGCCCTTGGCGGCGCGAGATGCCCGACATCGGTCGGGACAGGCAAGGCGGGACTGCCGTCCGGCCCGTTCGATGCGCTTCGCGAAGAACGGGCCGACGGGAAACCGGTTCAGCGCTTGCCCAGCGCTTCCGGATTGAGCACGTTCTTCGGCGCGCCGTTGGCGAAGTCGACGACGTTCTTGAACGCCGTGCCGAAGTACAGCTCGTAGCCGCTCTTTTCGACATAGCCGAGGTGCGGCGTGGCGACCACGTTGTCCATCTTCAGCAGCGGCGAGTCCGGCGGCAGCGGCTCGTTCTCGAACACGTCGAGCGCGGCGTAGCCGGGGCGGCCGTTCTTCAGCGCCGCTTCCAGCGCGCCGGGCTCGACCAGTTCGGCGCGGCTGGTGTTGACGAACAGCGCGGTCGGCTTCATCGCGGCGAGGTCGTCGGCGGTGACGATGCCGCGGGTGGCGTCGTTCAGCCGCAGGTGCAGCGTGACCACGTCGGCCGACGCGAAGAAATCCTGCTTCGATGCCGCGGCCCGGAAGCCGTCCTTGACCGCCGCGTCCAGGCTCGGCTGGCGGCCCCAGACCAGCACGTCCGTGCCGAACGCGCGCGCGTAGCCGGCCACCGTGCGGCCGATCTTGCCGTAGCCCCAGATGCCGAGCGTCTTGCCCTTCAGGACCACGCCAAGCGTGTTGTGCGCCGGGTTGGTCGACACCGTCTGCCACAGGCCGTGCTTCAGGTTCGCGACGTACTGCGGAATGCGGCGGCTGGCGGCCATGATCAGTGCCCAGGTGAGTTCCGACGGCGCGGTCGGATCACCGCTGCCTTCGACGATGGTCACGCCGTGCGCGGTCGCCGCCTCGACGTCGACGTGGCCGCTGACCTTGCCGGTCTGCGAGATCAGTTTCAGCTTCGGCAGCTTGTCCAGCAGCGCGCGCGTGATCGCGGTGCGCTCGCGGATCAGCACCAAGGCATCGAAGTCGGCCAGCCGCACCGCGAGCTGACCGGCGCCGCGCGCGCTGTTGTTGAACACCTTGACCTCGTGTCCGTCGAGCAGGCGGAAGCAGTCGAGGTGGCGGATGCGGTCCTGGTAGTCGTCGAGGATGGCGATTTTCATGGCGGGACTCGGTAGGGAGAAAAAATACGGGCCGAAGCCCAAATGCCGTGCAGTCAACCCACACAGTGTCGTCCCCGCGAAGGCGGGGACCCAGTGTCTTTTCACGAATCGTCTTTCCGCGAATACGCCACTGGATTCCCGCCTTCGCGGGAATGACAATTCCTCAACTGAACGACATCAGGGCCGAAGCCCGCATCGTAGCGCCGTTTGCTTATTTGTAGCCGAGCGCGGCGGCTTCGCGGTTGACCGCGTCGATCCACTGCTTCCCGACCCGGCCTTCGACCTGCTTCTGCACCGGCAGCAGCGCCTTGCGCCATGCGGCGGTTTCCTGCGGCGTCAGTGCATAGACTTGCGACGTGCCGGCCGCCTTGAGCTTCTTGATCAGGTCCTGCTCTTCCTGCGCGGTCGCGGCGATGTCGTAGGCGGTGGCTTCCTTCATCGCCTGCTCCAGCTGGCCGCGGATGTCGGTCGGCAGGCTGTCCCAGAACTTCTTGTTGACGATCACCACGTAGCCGTCATAACCGTGGTTCGACAGCGCGATGTACTTCTGCACTTCGTAGAACTTCTGCGTCCACAGGTTCGGCAGCGTGTTTTCGCCGCCGTCGACCACGCCGGTCTGCAGCGCCTGGTAGACCTCGGAGAAGGCCATCACCTGCGGGTTGGCGCCGAGCGCGCGGAACTGCGCGTCGAGCACCTTGGACGACTTGATCCGCATCTTCAGGCCCTTGAAGTCGGCCGGCATGTGCAGCGGCGTGTTCGCGCTCATCTGCTTGAAGCCGTTGTCCCAGAACGCCAGGCCGGTCATGCCCTTCGGCTCCAGCAGCTTCAGCAGCTTCTTGCCGGTCTCGCCTTCGGTCACGCGCCGCAGCACCGCACGGTCCGGGAAGATGTACGGAATGTCGAACACTTCGAACGCGTTGATGCCCATCGAGCCGAATTTCGACGCCGACGGCGCGAGCATCTGCACCGAACCGAGCTGCAGCGCTTCCAGTTCGTCCTTGTCCTTGTACAGCGTGCTGTTCGGATACACCTCGACCTTAACGCGGCCGTGGGTGCGCTCTTCCGCCAGCTTCTTGAACATCAGCGCGGCCTTGCCTTTCGGCGTGGTGTCGGCGACCACGT
>JBQCGO010000126.1:0-3703 GCA_051955575.1 Burkholderiaceae bacterium | reverse complement strand
GCTTCATCAGCTTGAACACCTTCAGCTTGCCGGTCGAGGGCACGTGCGGGCCGCGGCACAGGTCGGTGAAGTTGCCCTCGGCGTACAGCGAGACGTCTTCGTTGGCCGGGATCGACGCGATGATCTCGGCCTTGTAGTCCTCGCCGATCGACTTGAAGTAGGCCACCGCCTCGTCGCGCGGCAGCACGCTGCGCACCACCGGCTCGTCCTTCTTCGCGAGTTCGCCCATTTTCTTCTCGATCGCCTTCAGGTCGTCCGGCGTAAACGGGCGCTTGTAGGAAAAGTCGTAGTAGAAACCGTTGTCGATCACCGGGCCGATGGTCACCTGCGCGTCGGGGAACAGCTCCTTGACCGCGTAGGCCAGCAGGTGGGCGGTCGAGTGGCGGATCACGTCCAGACCTTCGGGGTCCTTGTCGGTCACGATCGCCAGGTCGGCGTCGCGGTCGATCCGGTACGAGGTGTCGACCACCTTGCCGTCGACCTTGCCGGCCAGCGCCGCCTTGGCCAGGCCGGGGCCGATGCTGCCGGCCACTTCGGCAACCGTGACGGGATGATCGAACTGGCGTTGCGAACCGTCGGGAAGTCTGACTGAAACCATGGTGTGCTCTCCGGGCCGGCGCCGGGACGCCGGGTTGTGCGTGAAGAAATCGGAATCGGGAAGATGGACGAAAAAAAACGCGGCGTAGCCGCGTTCTTCGATGTACTGCAGGCGAACAAGAACCCGACTAGCGTCGCAGGAAAATCTCCGTCGTCGTAGTTCGCGGTGTCATAACCGGGCTCGCCTTTCTCGCCTTGTCTGGTTGCCTTGTCCGCACGGCTCGCGCCGCAACGTAACGCACAATTGTACCGCAATTCGATGCAGCAGACCGGCTCGCAGGACGCCGCGGCCCTTCGCTCCTTCCCTCTTCCTCACTCCCTGTCGCGCACCAGCAACGCCACCGGCAGCGTTGCCAGCGCCTGGGCGACGTCGACCGCGCCCGCCCCCGTCATCCCTGCCGCTGCCGCCACGGTCAGCGTCGCGCCGGTCAGCGCGTCGGTCCAGCGGCCGCCCGCGTCGCCGGGAATCGCGAGCGACGTGCCGGCCCAGGATTGCGCCGGGATCGCCGGAAGCATCTCTTCCGGGCCGGCGTGCACCGGGAACCGGGCGGCGACCAGAATCATCGCCGTATCGCCGTGCCGGCGCAGGAAAGCGACCAGCATGCCGCCCTTCGGTCCGTCGCAGGCCAGCGGCTCGTAGCTGCCGCGGGCGAATAGCTCCGGCAGCCGCGCGCGGCAGGCCAGTGCCGCGTGGATCAGGTGCTGCTTCAGCGCACCGCTCTGCCACGGCGTCTGCTCCGCCGGCGTCGCCGCAAATTCGTGCAGCGTCTTCTCCCGCGCCGCGAAGTCGACCGGGCGCCGGTTGTCCGGGTCGACCAGGCTGAAGTCCCAGAACTCGGTGCCCTGGTACAGGTCCGGCACGCCCGGCGTGGTCAGCCGCAGCAGCGTCTGGGTGAAGCTGTTGACCGCGCCGGCCGGCGTGATCCGGCGCACCCAGCCGGACAGTTCGGCGAGGAAGGCGTTGCCGGGCCAACGTTCCAGGATCGCGTACAGGAAATCGCGGCAGGCTGCCTCGTAGCGCTCGTTCGGCTCGACCCAGTTCGACGCCGCCTTGGCTTCGCGCAGCGCCTTGTTCTGCCATTGCCAGATGCGGTCGGCGAACGCGCGCACGCCGTCGGCGTCGTCC
Source organism: Burkholderiaceae bacterium (assembly GCA_051955575.1). Lineage (GTDB taxonomy): Bacteria > Pseudomonadota > Gammaproteobacteria > Burkholderiales > Burkholderiaceae_D > JBQCGO01. The sequence goes on along the minus strand of JBQCGO010000126.1, from coordinate 1,980 downwards.
GTTTCCAGCCCGATCGGCCAGGCGCCGGCCAGCATCTGGTACAGCATGAGTTCATCCGCCGGACGCGGCGCGATCTCGATCGTCATGCCGTTCGCGTTCGGCACGCCGGCGCGCAGCGGCGAGTTCAGCGTCATCCAGTTGCGCACGCTCTGCCCCCAGTCGCGCGCCAGTTCGCTCAGCACCGCCAGACGCGCGGTGACGTCTTCGCCGCGCTTGTGATCGTGCGTGGCGGTGGCGAGCATCGTGTCGGGGAACGTGCGCGCGCGCTCGGCGCAGGCCGCGTGGAAGTCGCGCAGCGACAGCGAGAACTCTCCCGGATCCGCGCCGACTTCGTTGCGCGACAGCAGCCGGCCGTAGCGGTAGAACGCGGTGTCCTCGACCGATTTGGCCGCCAGCGGCGGCGTCAGCTGCTGGAAGCGGCGGATCGCGCGGCGCTGCAGGTCGCGGGTGGTTTCATCGGGCGCATCGTCGACCTTGCTGCCGCCTAGCCACGCATCGAGATGTTCGAGCAAGGCGAGGTCGGTGCTGTAGACACGCCGGCGCGCCTGATCCATCGCGCGCGCGAACTCGTCGCTGTCATGCTCGTCGCGGCCGCCGTCGTGCACGTAGGTTCGGTAGACCGGGAAGCCGAGCAGAAGCTCGGCGTAGACACGGCGGATCGAATTGAGCGAATAGTCGCGCGTGTGCAGGTCGGCGCGCGCCAGGTCGAGCACCGCGCGGGTGGCGGCATTGAACTCGGCCGCCAGGTTGTGCGACAGCAGCTGGCGCCGCGCGGCGCGGACCTCGGCCTCGAAGTCGGCGGTGCGTCCGGTCAGCTCGGTCCACAGCGCGTTCAGTTGCGAGGCGCCGCCCGGGTAATGGAGCAGCGCGCCGACCTGGTCCATGAAATCGTAGCCGGTGGTGCCGTCGACTTCCCAGTCCTGCCGCAGCGCCTCGTCGGACGCGAGGATTTTTTCGACGACGATGTACGGACGGCCGCGCGGCGCGCCGGCCGGCCGCCGGTCGGTACGGGCCTCCAGTCCCGCGCGCAGCCGGCGGCAGTAGCCGCCGGGGTCGGCCAGGCCGTCGACGTGGTCCACGCGCACGCCGTCGATCAGGCCCTCTTCGTACAGGCGGAAGGTCAGCGCGTGGGTCGTGTCGAACACGTCGTCGCGCTCGACCCGGATGCCGGCCAGTTCGGTGACTTCGAAGAAGCGCCGCCAGTTGATGCCGTCTGCCGCGTAGCGCCACCACGCGAGGCGGTAGTGCTGCCGCTCCAGCAGCCGGTGCAGCGCGTCGCGGCCGGCCGGCTCGGCCATCGAGAAGCGCGCCAGCCCGGCATCGATCGCAGCGCGGCCTTCGGGCGTGGCGGCGATGTCGCGCAGTCTGGCAAAGGCGGCCGCCGAGGCGTGGCGGGCGATGCGGTCATCCCCAGGCGAGAACACCGCGATCGCGGGCGCCAGCACCGGCGCATGGGCCGCATACAGGATGGCCGGATAGTCGGCCGGCGCGACCGGGAAGCGGTGCGTGTGATAGCCGACGAAGAATTTTCCCGCCTCCGCGTCGAAGCGCAGCGCGAGGTCGCCGGAATCGAGCACGTTGCCGTACTGGTCGCCGAGGAACGGCAGTAGCACCTTGCCGCGCAACGCGGCATCCCTGCGGTTCCAGTCGATGTCGAACCAGCCGGCGTACTGACTTTCCTGCCCCCACGCCAGCACGTCCTGCCACCAGGGGTTCTGTGATTCCGCCACGCCCATGTGGTTGGGCACGATGTCGATGATCAGTCCCATGCCGGCGGCACGGAGCTTCTCCACCAGCCGGCGCAAGGCCGGCTCGCCGCCGAGCTCGGGGTTGATCCGGGTCGGATCGACGATGTCGTAGCCGTGGGTCGAGCCGCTGCGCGCGGCGAAGATCGGCGACGCGTAGAAATGGCTGGTGCCGAGCGCGGCGTAGTAGTCGACCACCTTCGCGCCGTCGTCCAGCGTGAAATCCTTGTGGAAC
>JBQCGO010000125.1:0-4412 GCA_051955575.1 Burkholderiaceae bacterium | reverse complement strand
AGACGCCGGTCACCGTGATCGACACTCATGCCGGCGCCGGCGTCTACGCGCTCGACGGCGGGCAGGCCGCCAAGAGCGGCGAGTCGGCGACCGGCATCGCGCGGCTCTGGCATCGCGGCGACGCGCCCCCGCGGGTGGCCGACTATATCGCGCTGGTGAAGGCGATGAACCCGGACGGCCGGCTGCGCAACTATCCCGGCTCGCCCTGGTGCGCGGACCGCGTGCTGCGTTCGCAGGACCGGTTGCGGCTGTTCGAGCTGCACCCGACCGACGCCCGGCTGCTCGACGAAAACCTGCGCGAACTGGTCGCGCAGGCGCCGCCGGGAAGGCAGTCGGCGAGGGGAAGGCGCATCATCGCCGAGCGGCGCGACGGCTTCGACGCGCTGAAGGCGCTGCTGCCGCCGCCCTCCCGGCGCGGTCTGGTGCTGATCGATCCGCCTTACGAGGACAAGAACGACTACCGGCGCGTGGTCGCGACGTTGAACGACGCGCTGACGCGTTTCGCCACCGGCGTCTACGCGGTCTGGTACCCGGTGCTGCAGCGGATGGAATCGCGCGAGCTGCCGCAACGTCTGAAGCGCCTGCCGGCTGCGGAATGGCTGCACGTGACGCTGTCGATCGGCGGTGCGACGCCGGACGGTTTCGGCTTGCGCGGCAGCGGCATGTTCATCCTCAATCCGCCGTGGACGCTGGCGCCCGCGTTGGAGGAAGCGATGCCGTGGCTGGTCGCGGCGCTGGGGGAAGATGCCGGCGCCGGGTTCACGCTCGAAACCGGCAAGGGAGCGCCGCCGCGCGCGAGCCGAGGACATTGAGCCGGCCGATGGCGCCGGCGTTGCGTTTTTTTCGAAAAGACACATTCGTTCACATCCGAAACTGTTCGCCGACGGCATCGACGGTGTCGAACCGACTACAATGCGTCGGCCGGGCGCACCTGCCGCGCCGCATCCGTCCGGGCTGCACAACGGCGCTTCCGCCCGCCAGAACTAGACAACCGAGCCAGAACGACCGATCCACGATGGATGATTCGATCGCCGCTCTCCCGACGCATCACGACCGCCTGAATGAGTTTTTCCTGGCGCGTCAGCCGATCCTCGACCGCGAGCAGCGACTGACGGCTTACGAACTCCTGTTCCGCAGCGCCGCCACCGGTCCGGCCACTGTCAGCGACGACCTCGCCGCGACCGCGTCGGTGATCGCGCACACCAACGAACTCGGCGTCGACCAGGTGATCGGCAACGCGCGCGGCTTCGTCAACGTCGACGCCGCGGTTCTGATGAGCGACTTCATCGACGTCCTGCCGCCGGAAAAGGTGGTGCTGGAAATCCTCGAGACGGTCAAGGCGACGCCGGAAGTGGTGCGTCGCGTGAGGGAACTGGCGGAGCGGGGCTACACCTTCGCGCTCGACGACGTCATCGCCGCCTCCGAGGACGTGCGTGCGCTCACCCCGCTGGCGAAAATCATCAAGATCGACGTGCTCGGCATGGAAGCGCCCGAACTGTTCCGGCTCAGTTGCCAGTTCAAGGCGGCGGGCAAGACCATGCTTGCCGAAAAGGTCGAGAGCATCGAACAGTTCCGCCACTGCTTCGACCTCGGTTTCGAATACTTCCAGGGCTACTACTTCGCCAAGCCGGCGATATTGAGCGGCAAGAAGCTGTCGCCGTCGCAGCTCGCGGTGATGCAGCTGATGGCGTTGCTCGCCTCGGACGCCGACACGCGCGAGATCGAGCGCTGCGTCAAGCAGGACGCCTCGCTCGGCCTGATGCTGCTGAAGCTGGTCAACACGCCGGCCGCCGGCGTGACACAGCGGATCGATTCGCTCAGCCAGGCGCTGCTGGTCCTCGGCCGTCGCCAGTTGCAGCGCTGGCTGCAGATCCTGCTGTATGCCGACGGCGGCCGCAAGGACCGGACCGCGTCGCCGCTGCTGGTCCTGGCCACCACGCGCGGCCGCCTGCTGGAACTGATCGCCGGGAAGCTGCGCCCGAACGATCGCCATACCGCCGACATCGCTTTCACGGTCGGCATCATGTCGCTGATGGATTCGCTGTTCGGCATGCCGATGACCGCGATCCTGGAAAAGATCGCGGTGCTCGACGAGGTCCGCGATGCGCTGCTGGAGCGCCGGGGTTTCTACGGCGAGATGCTGACGCTCGCCGGCTGCATCGAACGGCTCGACGAGTCCGAGGACACGCTCGGCCCGCTGGTGCGCAAGTGGGAATTGACGAGCGACGACCTCAACACCTTGCAACTGGCCGCATTCCGGTGGAGCGACAGCGTCTCGGTTGCCGCCGGCACTGCCTGACGCCGACTCCCGCCTCATCCTCCCTGGCTCACCAAGGCACGACGCTGCCGTCCCACGCGAAGAATCCGCCGCTGTCGGCCGGCGTGCGGGCCGCGATCACGTCGAGCAGGCGCGCGGCCGCGTCCGCCGGCGCGAACAGCCGGCCGGGCGGCACGTTGGACCGGAAGGGTGCCGACAGCGGCGTGTCGGTGGTTCCCGGATGCAGCGCAAGCACGATCGCGCGCGGGTTCAGCCGCGCCAGCTCGATCGCCAGCGTCTTCAGCAACTGGTTCTGCGCCGCCTTCGCCGCCCGATAGCCGTACCAGCCGCCGAGCCGGTTGTCGCCGATCGAGCCGACCCGTGCCGACAGCGACGCGAACACTGCCGGGTCGCCGTGGCGCAGCAGCGGCAGCAGCGCGCGGGCCAGCAGGATCGGTCCGAAGGCGTTGACCGCGAACGATCGCTGCAGATTGGCCAGCGTCACCTTGGCGACGGTCTTTTCAGGGTGCAGTCCCTGGTCGCGCAGTTCCTTTTCGTGCAGTCCCTTTTCGTGCAGCAGGCCCGTCGCGTTTACGACCAGATGCAGCGACGTTACCGTCCGCCGCACCGCTTCCCGCAACCGGTCGAGGTCCGCTTCGGATGCGATGTCGGCTTCCAGCACGACGACGCGGCCCGGATGCGCGCGTTCGAGCGCATGCAGCGCTTCCCGCCGCGGCGCACGTGCCGCGAGAAACAGCCGTTCGACCTGCGGGTGTGTGGCCAGCGCGTGCGCCAGCGCCAGCCCAATGCCGCCGGCCGCGCCGGCCACCAGCGCGTGCGCCGGACGGTCGAAATCGTGCAGCAGGGTATTCATCGATCGGCATCCTCCCGGGTTCGGCTCGCCTTCCGCCTCAGCCGGCGAAATAGAGTGATCGCGCGCTGGCGAGGATGGGCGCGCAGGGCTTGCCGGATGCGGCGTGCGATGAGCCGGAAGGCGCGCCGCGACGCCCACCAGGCCGGCGTCGCGCGCAACCGCGCGATCGTCCGGTCCTTCCAGGCGATGGTCCAGGCATAAAGGCGGGCGAACCATGCCAGCGCGAGCAGGCGCGGCCGCACCAGCCGGTAGATCCAGGCGACCAGCAGGGTGCCGCCGATCTTCGCCGCCGCGATCAGGGCAAGGCCCGACAGCGGATGTCCGGTCGCGATCATCACGACGGCCAGAATCTTGACCGGGAACAGCAGCAGCCCGGGCAGCGCGAACAGTGCCACGGCCGGGTAGGGCGACAGCGCGGCGATGCGTTTCTCCAGCGCCGCCTGCCAAGGCAGGGCCGGCATCGCAGCCAGCAACCGGACTGCCCGGTCCCAGAGCCAGTCCTCGAACAGCAGCAGGAAGGCGACGGCATAGACCGCCGGCGCGAACAGCCGCCGTTTCAGCTTTTCCGAAGTCTGGCGCATGACGATGACAGGGCGGGGAACGCGACAATGACCGACGGTAGCAGAGAACCGGCGGTTGCGAGACAGACCGGAGCGGCGCAGTGTTCCGCGCGCGCCCGGGACCATTACAATGCGGTGCATGAACAAGGCATTCGTCAAGGAAGCGGAATCGGACGACGACGATCTCGAACCGTCGGCGCCGCCGATTCCCGCGGGCGCGAAAAACTACATGACGCCGGCCGGCCATCGCGCGATGACGGAGGAACTGCTGCGCCTGATCGACGTGGAGCGGCCCGAGGTGGTCGGCGTGGTGTCGTGGGCGGCGTCCAACGGCGACCGCTCGGAGAACGGCGACTACATCTACGGCAAGCGCCGCCTGCGCGAGATCGACCGGCGCATCCGCTTCCTGACCAAGCGGCTCGAGCAGGCCGAGGTGGTCGATCCGAGCGTGCATCACGGCGGCGAACAGGTGTTCTTCGGCGCCACCGTGACCTACGAGAACGGCGCCGGCGAGACGCACGTGGTCACCATCGTCGGCATCGACGAATTCGACCCCTTGAAGGGGCGCATCAGCTGGATCTCGCCCGTGGCGCGGGCGCTGACCAAGGCCCGGATCGGCGACAGCGTGTCGCTCAAGACGCCGGCCGGCCTCGACGAACTGGAAATCCTCGACGTGCAGTATCCGGCGCCCGAGGACTCCTAATGCGTGACTCCTGATGCA
>JBQCGO010000124.1:0-9512 GCA_051955575.1 Burkholderiaceae bacterium | reverse complement strand
TCGATCCGCGGCACCAAGGACCAGCCGCGCCGCATGAGCGCGCTCGGCTACAACGTCTGGCTGATCCGCTGGATCGTCTTCATCGTCAGCGGTGCCCTGGGCGGCGTGGCCGGCCTGATGTACGGCTACTACCAGCAGTTCATCAGCCCGCACAGCCTGGCGCTGGCGAATTCGGCCGAGATGCTGCTGATGGTGATCGCCGGCGGCCCCGGCACGCTGACCGGCCCGGTGCTCGGCGCGGCGCTGGTGATCCTGCTGAAGAACGTCGCCAGCGCCTGGGTCGACCGCTGGATCATGCTGCTCGGGTTCGTGTTCCTGTTCATCGTGCTGTTCATGCCGGGCGGCATCGTCGGCAGCCTGCAGCGCCTGTCGCTGCGGCTGCGCGGTCCGCGCAGCGGGAACGATGCCCCGTCCGCGCCGGCGCCCGCCGTCGATGCGCCTGCATTGGAGAAAACGTCATGAGCGCCGCGCTGGAAATCTCGGGCCTGTGCAAGTCGTTCTGGGGCTTGAAGGTCACGCAGTCGGTCGACCTGACCGTCGCGCCGGGCGAGCGCCACCTGCTGATCGGCCCGAACGGCGCCGGCAAGACCACGCTGTTCAACCTGATCGCCGGCGACCTGGCGTCCGACGAAGGCTCGATCCGGCTGATGGGCCGCGACGTCACGCGGCATTCGACCGCGGCCCGGGCGCAGTCCGGCCTGGCGCGCACTTACCAGATCGTCACGCTGTTCGGCCACGACACGCTGGTCCACAACGTGATGCTCGCGCTGCTCGGCAAGTCGGCGCGGCGCTGGCGCCACTGGGGCGGTTTCGCCAACGACGCGGCGATGCGCCGGCGCGCCTGCGACATCCTCGATTCGGTCGGCCTCGCGCACAAGGCGGACCTGCCGCTGGAACAGACCTCGTACGGCGAAAAGCGCCGGCTGGAAATCGCGATGGCGCTGGCGCAGAACCCGCAGGTGCTGCTGCTCGACGAGCCGCTGGCCGGCCTGTCGGCGGAAGAGCGCGAGACGGTGCACGCGCTGCTCGGCGGCATTTCGCGCGACATCACGATCCTGATGATCGAGCACGACATGGAGGTCGCGCTGGCGTTCGCCGACCGCATCACGCTGCTGCACTACGGCCAGGTGATCACCGCCGGCACGCGCCAGCAGGTGGTCGACGATCCGCGCACCCGGGAGATCTATCTTGGCCATTGACTCTTCCTCTTCCATGGACCTGCTTTCGCTGGACCGCGTCAATGCGTTCTACGCCGACAGCCACGTGCTGCACGACGTCTCGCTCGCGCTGCGTCCCGGCCGGTTGCTGGCGCTGCTGGGCCGCAACGGCGCCGGCAAGACCACCTGCATCAGCTCGATCGCCGGCTTCCTGCCGCCGCGCTCGGGCTCGGTGAAGCTCGACGGCATGCCGCTGGAGCGCTGCGCGCCGGAACAGATCTGCCGCGCCGGCATCGGGCTGGTGCCGCAGGGCCGGCGCATCTTCCCGAGCCTGACGGTGCGCGAGAACCTGGAAGTGGCGTCGCGCCGCAGCGTGCCGGCGGGCCGCCGCCGCTGGTCGCGCGACGAGATCAACGACATCTTCCCGCGGCTGCGCGAGCGGCAGCACCAGCTGGCGGGCAGCCTGTCGGGCGGCGAGCAGCAGATGCTGGCGATCGGCCGCGCGCTGATGACCAGCCCGAAGGTGCTGCTGCTGGACGAGCCGTCCGAAGGCTTGGCGCCGCAGATCGTGCACGAGGTGGGCAACGTGCTCGAGACCCTGAAGCCGCACATCGCGATGATCCTGGTCGAGCAGAACCTCGGCCTGGCGATGAAGGTCGCCGACGACGTCGCGCTGCTCAACACCGGGCGCCTGGTGTTCGCCGGCAGCCGCGAAGAATTCGAAGCACAGCAATCCCGACTACAAGCCCATCTGGGCGTTACCTGAACCAAGGAGAAAAGGCATGGCAGTAATCGACATCGGCGGCGCGCGGCTGGACGTGGTGCGGACCGGGCAGGGCCAGGGACAGAAACGCGACCTGGTGCTGCTGCACTCGCTGCTGGCCGACCGCAGCGTGTTCGATACGGTGGTGCCGGCGCTGGCGGCCGAGTTCCGGCTGACGCTGGTCGCGCTGCCGGGCTACGACGGCTCCGACCCGGCCGGCAGCGAGATCGGCGGCATCGCCGACCGCGTGGCCGGCGTGTTCGAGGCCTGCGAACTGCCGCGCGACACCGCGCTGCTCGGCAACGGCTTCGGCGGCTTCGTCGCGCTGGCGACCGCGATCCGTCACGGCAAGCGCTTCGGCAAGCTGATCGTCGCGGATTCGCTGGCGACCTTCCCGGAACCGAACAAGGTGCCGCTGCGCGGGCTGGCAGGCAAGGTGCGCGCGCAAGGCATGGCGGGGGCGATCGAGATCGCGCTCGGCCGCATGTTCCCGCCGGCGTTCCAGCAGGCGAACCCGAACATCGTCGCCGAACGCAAGGCGGCGCTGGAAAAAATGAATCCGGCGCATTTCGTCGAATCGATCGACGCGCTGGTCGGGCTGGATTTTTCCGCGGACCTGACGAAGATCGCCAACCCGACGCTGGTGATGGTCGGCGCGCTCGACATGACCACGCCGGCGCCGCTGGTGCGCGAGCTGGCGCACGGCATCCCGGGCGCGCGCTTCCTGGAAATCGCCGATGCCGGCCACTGCCCGCAACTGGAGCAGCCGGACGCGTTCACCGCCGCGGTCAAGGCGTTTCTGAAGGCGTGAGCGCGATGGACGTCACGCTCCGGGACGCCGACGTCGGCCGCTACCGGCTGCGCTATCTCGACGAAGGCAGCGGCACGCCGGTGGTGCTGATCCACGGGCTGGCCGGCGACCACCGCGCCTGGCTGGCGCAGGTGCAGGCGCTGCGGCGCGATTACCGCGTGATCGCGTTCGACAACCGCGGCGCCGGCGCCAGCACCCAGGTCGACGAACCGGTGTCGACCGAGGACCTGGCGCGCGACACGCTCGGGCTGATGGATCATCTCGGCATCGACGCCGCGCACGTGGTCGGCCGCTCGATGGGCGGCGCGGTCGCGCAGCACATGGCGCTGCTGGCGCCGCAGCGGGTGCTGTCGCTAGCGCTGTGCGCGTCGTTCGCGAAGCTCGATCCGCTCGGCCGGCGCGTGCTGTCGAACATGCGCGAGGCCCTCGAATGGCGGATGAACTGGGCCGACCATGCGCGCCACTCGGTGCAAAACTTCGTCTCGGCCGGCTTCTTCAACACGCATCCGGAACAGGTGGCGGCGATCGAGCGGTTGATCGGCGGCGAGACCCGGCTGCCGGCCTGCTACGTCCGGCAGAACGAGGCCTGCCAGCAGCACGACACCAGCCGCGAGCTGGCGCGCATCCGCCAGCCGGTGCTGGTGATGGCGGGCGCGGTCGACCCGATCTGCTCGCCGGCCGCGACCCGGATTCTGTCGGAGGGGCTGCCGAACGCACAAACGGAAATGTTCGCCGACGCCAGCCATTTCTTCCTGATGGAACAGCCGGAGCGCTTCATGCGGCGGCTCCAAGGCTGGCTGGCCGACGCCGGCTGACGCGCTCGCGGGAGGCCGGCCCGCTTGACAGCGGTCAAGGCCACGTGCCGGTACGGTGGTAGGTTCGGAAGGTGTTTGCGCAGGGCATTACGGCGGAACGCGGGGTGTAGAATGCGGCAAGAGCTTGCATTTCCGACAGCCCCGCTCCGGCGCCACTCCTGCCGGCTCGCGGGCCCGGCGTCGGGCAACCCCCGTACGCATCCCTCTTGCCCCGGAATGCCTCCCCGCTCTGAACATGCTGTCATGCAAGCAGGCCCGTCCTGCCGGCGGCCGCCGCGCTCCGTCACCGCGGCGCCGGGGCCGGGCCATCGGATTTTTTAAGTCATTGGAGATTGCATCGTGAACCAACCTGTCATGGGCGGCGTCGCCGCCGTCAACCCGCCTTCCTACGTGAAAAACCAGAAGCTGATCAACTGGGTCGCCGAGATCGCCGCGCTGACCAAGCCGGCGCGGGTCGTCTGGTGCGACGGCTCCCAGGAAGAGTACGAGCGCCTGTGCGCGGAAATGGTGGCGGCCGGCACGTTGAAAAAATTGAACGAGGCGAAGCGCCCGAACAGCTACCTCGCCTGCTCCGACCCGTCGGACGTGGCGCGCGTCGAGGACCGTACCTTCATCTGCCCGGAACGCCAGGAAGACGCCGGCCCGACCAACAACTGGACCGCGCCGGCCGAGATGCGCGCGACGATGCACAAGCTGATGGACGGCGCGATGCGCGGCCGCGCGATGTACGTGATTCCGTTCTCGATGGGTCCGCTCGGCTCGCCGATCGCGCACATCGGCGTCGAGCTGTCCGACTCGCCTTACGTGGTGGTCAGCATGCGCACGATGACGCGCATGGGCAAGGCGGTCTACGACGTGCTCGGCGCCGACGGCGACTTCGTGCCGTGCGTGCATTCGTTCGGCGCGCCGCTGGAACCCGGCCAGAAGGACGTGCCGTGGCCGTGCAACCCGACCAAGTACATCGTCCATTACCCGGAAACCCGCGAGATCTGGTCCTACGGCTCCGGCTACGGCGGCAACGCGCTGCTGGGCAAGAAGTGCTTCGCGCTGCGCATCGCCTCGATCATGGGCCGGCAGGAAGCGCAGAAGGACGGCAAGGGCTGGCTGGCGGAGCACATGCTGGTGCTGGGCGTCGAATCGCCGCAGGGCGAGAAACACTACGTCGCGGCGGCCTTCCCGTCGGCCTGCGGCAAGACCAACTTCGCGATGCTGATCCCGCCGAAGGCGTTGAACGGCTGGAAGATCACCACCATCGGCGACGACATCGCCTGGATCAAGCCGGGCGCCGACGGCCGCCTGTACGCGATCAACCCGGAAGCCGGCTATTTCGGCGTCGCCCCGGGCACCAACGAGAACACCAACTACAACTGCATGAAGTCGCTGTCCGGCAACGCCGTGTTCACCAACGTCGCGCTGACCGACGACGGCGACGTCTGGTGGGAAGGCATGACGAAAGAGCCGCCGGCCCATGCGATCGACTGGCAGGGCCGGGAATGGACGCCGGCAATCGCGAAGGAAACCGGCCGCAAGGCGGCGCATCCGAACGCGCGCTTCACCGTCGCCGCGACCCAGAATCCGGTGATCGACCCGGCCTGGGACGACCCGGCCGGCGTGCCGATCTCGGCCTTCATCTTCGGCGGCCGCCGCTCGACCACGGTGCCGCTGGTGACCGAGGCGCGCAACTGGGTCGAAGGTGTCTACATGGCCGCGACGATGGGCTCGGAAACCACCGCCGCCGCGGCCGGCCAGGTCGGCGTGGTGCGGCGCGACCCGTTCGCGATGCTGCCGTTCACCGGCTACAACATGAGCGACTATTTCCAGCACTGGCTGAACCTCGGCAAGTGGCTGGAGAAATCGGGCGCCAAGCTTCCGAAGATCTTCTGCGTGAACTGGTTCCGCACCGACGAGAACGGCAAGTTCGTCTGGCCCGGCTTCGGCGACAACATGCGCGTGCTGAAATGGATGCTGGAGCGGATCGACGGCAAGGCCGGCGGCGTCGAGCACGTGTTCGGTCTCACGCCGCGCTACGGCGACCTGCAGTGGGATGGCATGGAGTTCAGCGAACAGCAATTCGACCGCATCACCTCGATCGACAAGGCCGCGTGGCAGGCCGAGATCAAGCTGCACAACGAATTGTTCGACAAGTTGAAACACCATCTGCCGAAGGAACTGGAAGAAACCAAGGCGGCGCTGGAGAAGCGGCTGGCTGCCTGACGGGCGATTCCTCTGCTGCCGAGGGCGCGACGGGCAACCGTCGCGCCCTTTTTCATTTTGGGCGGGGAATTTGCGGCGGAGATAAAAAAAGCCCCGCGGGCTTGCGCCTGCGGGGCCAATCCTTCCATAGGAGGGAGGAGGAGACAATCGTTGCGGCCGGCTTGACCGTTGTTCTCGTTGCGCCGTGGCGGCTCTTTCGTTGCCGCCGGTTCCTTCGTTGTTTTTACCGCGGCGGTCCACCCGCCGCTTTCATCCGGGCCTCAGCCCGCCTTCTTCGCCGTCCCCGCGGCGTCGGCCTCGCGGCGCGCCGGCCGGCACATCAGTTTCACGGCCTTGAACGATCCGGCCAGCAGCGGCCGGAACAGCAGCGCCATGCCGCCTGCCAGCGCCAGCAGCAGAGCCGGCACCACCATTTCGACAGCCGATTGCAGCAAGGTTCGCACGATCGGCAGCGCCGCTTCGACCGGAAACGCCAAGGCGAGCGTCGGAGTCATCATTTCACCTTCCCTGTGTCGGGACAGCACCCGATCGATTGCTTTTGTGCATCGCAGTATAGAGGAGGCCTATTGCTGTTCCCAATTGCCCTTTCATATACTTGATATGCACGGAATGAATATCCGAAACGATGGTCTATGTGCTTACGCGCGGGCAGCGATCAGGCGGAACTCGGAAGCCAGGGACGGCATCGTGGTTTCCAGTTCGTTCGCCATCTGGTTCAGCACCAGCGCGGCTTCGGAATGACCGGCGAGCGAACTGTCTACCGAAGCGTCGAACTGGGCACGAACCGGGAACACGGCGCCCAGCAAACCGCGGGTTGCCTTGGCGACGTTACGGAAATAGCCGGCACGGGCGGATTGGTCGGAACCGTGGGAAAATGCAAGTACGGACATGATATTTCCTTTGCTGATAATGTTTTTTACTGCACTGCAGTATATCGGGTCGATCCGGAGCTTTCCAATTTTCAATATGGATAGCCGTTATCAGCTTTTTGAATGACACAACTTCGCGACCGGCGCGACTTCTCTTCAGATGAGTTTTCTCAACCTCGACCTGAATCTGCTCCGGGTATTCGACGCAGTGATGACGGAGCAGAACCTGACCCGCGCCGCGAGCCAACTGGCAATGACCCAGCCCGCGGTGTCGAACGCGCTCAAGCGGCTGCGCGAAACCCTGGGCGACGAGTTGCTGGTGCGCAGCGCACACGGCATGAAGCCGACCGTGCGCGCGGAAGAAATCTGGCCGGTGGTGCGGCGCGCGCTGTCGGAACTGGAAGCGGCGATCCTGCCGGAAACCTTCGACCTGGCGAAGACCCGGATCACCTTCAACATGGCAATGGCCGACGCCACCGCCGCGCTGCTGCTGCCGTCGCTGATGCGCTCGATCGAGCGCGAGGCGCCGCACATCAACGTGCGGATGGTGCCGCTGACCACGCGCGAGCCGCGTCCGCTGCTGATGCGCGGCGACATCGATCTGGCGATCGGCTTTTTCCCCGGCGTGGTCGCGCAGCTCGGCGGCGGCCCGGATTCACCGATGCGCCACGAGCGTCTCTACTCCGGCCGCTACGTCTGCGTGATGCGCAAGGACCATCCGCTGGCCCACAGCGACCTGACGGTCGACGCCTACTGCAGCGCGCGCCACCTGATGGTCAGCTTTTCCGGCCGCGCGCACGGCTCCGTCGACGACGTGCTGTACCAGATGAACCGCAGCCGCCGGATGGTGCTCACCGTCAACCAGTTCTTCACCGCCGGCCGAGTGGTCGCCAGTTCCGACCTGATCACCGTGCTGCCGCGCCACCTGATCGCGTCGACCGGGATGCAGGACGCGCTGATCGCGAAGGAACTGCCGTTCGAGCTGCCCGAGGTCAACGTCGACATGCTCTGGCACGAGCGCGATTCCCGCACCCCGGCGCACAAATGGCTGCGCGCCGAACTGGCGAAGGTCAGCAGCGGGTTCCGGCAGAGCCGGACCTGACGCAGGTAGGCATCACGCCGCTCGGAGTCCGGTTCAACACCGTAGCGAGCGAGCGGTTCGAGTCCGGCCGAGAAATCCTTGCAGGGCGGCGGGCATCGCGGAGCCGGAATCGGGCCGCGCAGCAGGTTTTCAAACAGACTCTCAGCGGATCGGCAGCCGCGTCGTGTTCTTCACCTCTTCCATCACCGCGTAGGTATGCGTCTCGCGGATGCCCTGCAACTGCAGCAGGGACGTGCCGAGAAATTCGCGGTAAGCCTGCATGTCCTTCACCCGCGCCTTGATCAGGTAATCGAAGCCGCCGGCGACCAGGTGGCATTCCAGCACTTCGGGAATCGCCTGCACGTTGCGCCGGAACGCCTCGAACACGGCCGGCGTGGTGCGATCGAGCACCACCTCGATGAACACCAGCAGCGACAGGCCGAGCTTGTGCGGATCGAGCAGCGCGGCGTAGCCGGCGATGTAGCCGGCCTCGGTCAGCCGCCGCACCCGCTCCAGGCAGGCTGCCGGCGACAGGTTCACCTTGGCGGCGAGGTCGACGTTGCTGATGCGGCCATCGGCCTGCAGCGCGGCCAGGATGTTGCGGTTGATGCGGTCGAGCATGCCGGCTTTCCTTTGTTCGGGCATTCACGAATATTCCGAATGGAATTCTGCCATCGGGTGGAATTACCGGAATAAATCCTTGGCGATCCTTCCTAGAATCCGAATATTCCCATTCCGAATTCGTAGGAGACCTCCATGTCCGCCGTTCCGCAATCCGCTCCATCGGCGCCGGACGCCGGCACGCCGTTCGCGGCCTTCCTGGACGAGGTCGCGCCGCCGCGCGTGCCGCTGCGCGAAGCCATCGCTGCCGCCGCGCGGCGCGACGAGTGCGAGGCGGTGCAATGGCTGCTGGCGCAGGCGCGCGACACGCCATGCGATGCCGGCGCGGTCGCGGCGATGGCGCGAACGCTGGTCGGGCAGGTGCGTGCCCGGCGGGCCGGCGGCATCGATGCGCTGCTGCGCGAATACGCGCTGTCGTCGCAGGAAGGCGTCGCGCTGATGTGTCTGGCCGAGGCGCTGCTGCGCATCCCGGATCGCGCCACCGCTGACCGGCTGATCGCCGACAAGCTCGGCCGCGCCGACTGGCGCCGGCATCTGGGCGCGTCGCCGTCGCTGTTTGCGAACGCGGCGACCTGGGGCTTGCTGATCGCCGGCCGGCTGGTCGGCGAACGCGGCGATCACAGCGACCACGGCGGGCAGGGCGGTCGGAGCCTGGAAGCGGCACTGGCGCGGCTGGTTGCCAAGGGCGGAGCGCCGCTGGTCCGCAAGAGCGTGGATCTGGCGATGCGGCTGCTCGGCGAGCGCTTCGTCGCCGGCCGCACGATCGGCGAGGCGCTTGCCGCCGGCGGCGCCGAACGCGCGCGCGGCTACACCCATTCCTACGACATGCTCGGCGAGGCCGCGTTGACCGCGGCCGACGCGGCGCGCTACTTCACCGCCTACCAAGACGCGATCCATGCGATCGGATGCGCTGCCCAAGGCGAGTCGATCCACCAGCGGCCCGGCATCTCGGTCAAGCTGTCGGCACTGCATCCGCGGTATGGCCGGGCGCAGCGGCGGCGCGTGCTGGACGAGCTGCTGCCGCGGCTGGCCGCGCTCGCGCAGCTGGCCAAGGGTTACGGGATCGGCCTGAACATCGATGCCGAAGAGGCCGACCGGCTCGAACTGTCGCTCGACCTGTTCGAGGCGCTGGTCGCCGACCCGCAGCTAAATGGCTTCGACGGCCTCGGCTTCGTGGTGCA
>JBQCGO010000123.1:0-7546 GCA_051955575.1 Burkholderiaceae bacterium | reverse complement strand
CGCCGATGATGTCGACGATCTTTCGGGCCGAGTCATGGATCGAGCCCATGGTGGTGACCACCTGGGCCACCACGTCGCCGCCCTTGACCGCGACACCGGATGCGGAGACGGCCAGCTGGTTGGCTTGCCGGGCATTGTCGGCATTCTGCTTGACGGTCGCCGTCAGTTCTTCCATCGAGGACGCGGTCTCTTCCAGTGACGAGGCTTGCTGCTCGGTGCGCGAGGACAGGTCGGCATTGCCGGAGGCGATCTCGCCGGAAGCGGTGGCGATCGATCGGGTGCCGCTCTGCACTTCGCCGACGATCCTGCGCAAGCTGTCCGTCATCGCATGCAGTGCCCGGAACAACTGGCCGACTTCGTCACGCGAGGTAGCGGCGATCCGCGTGGTGAGGTCGCCGGCCGCCACCTTGCCCGCGAGCGCCACCGCGTTCGAGAGCGGACGGGTGATGCTGCGTGCGATGAGGATGCCGCACAGGATGCTGAAACCCGCCGTCAGCACGACCAGCGCCACCAGCAGCTTCATCCCGTCGCGATACGCCTGCTCGATGGTCTGCGCCTTGCCGTCGATGCTCTTGCGCTGCCAGGACAGGAAGTCGAGCAGCAGGTTTTCGTAGGTCTTCGCGGCCGGCAGGAATTCCTGTTCGAGGATGCGGTTTGATTCCTCGGCGTTGCCGTCGACCTTGGCCTTGACCGACGCGTTCTTGGCCTTGGTGTAGACGTCGCGCGCATCGCCGATCCTGTCGTAGAGCGCCTTTTCCTCCGGCGTCGACAGCAGCGCCTTGATGCCATCCTGCATCTCGGACGCGCCCTTCGCGGTGGCCTTGATGTCTTCCTTGAAGAACGCCGCCAGCGACTCGTCGCTGCTCTTGGCGATCGCCATGGTCCTGCGGATCGCCGCGAAGGTGTTTCGGTACCAGTCGGACGCCATGCGCTCTTTCATCAGCGGCTTTTCCATCATCTGGCGCGTCGCATCGGAGACCTTTTGCAGTTGCCAGAGGCCGGCGAGCGTGGTGCAGATGGACAGCGCCAGCACGAAGGCAAAGCCGGCCAGCAGGCGCGTGCCGATACGGATGTCGGTGAAAAGCTTCATGAAATTTCCTGGGATGGATGGGTGCGGACGATGGGAACGACGTTGAAAAAAGACCGCGGTGAACGAGGATCGCGGGGCGGAATGCCCGGTGCAGCGCGATCGGATGGCCCGCTCCGAACCCGCCGGGCAAACCTGAAAGGCTCCCGGGCATCTACGTCAGGAATGTCAAATTCTTGATGACGGACCGGTTAATTGATCTTTACCCAAAGGTAAAAATGAGGCGATCTTGTCGCGAGAAACCGTTTCCGAAGGTGACAGGGCTGCGAGGGGATTGCGAGGGGCTGCACCGGGCAGCCGGCAACCCGACCCGGCCGCAGACTATCAAAAAGGAAGGATGTCCCAGGTCCTCCCGGCCTTGCTCGGGAAATGAGAGCGGGCCGGGACGAGGGAAAAAGGGAGGCTGCGGCCTACCGCCGGATCGCCGCGACGATGGCCGCGGTCATGGTGTCGGTGGTGCCGCTGCCGCGGATGTCGCCGGTACGCGCGGCCGGGTCGGCCAGCGTGGCCACGATCGCGCGCTCCATCGACGCCGCCGCGTCCACCGCCTGGGCGATGCCGTGTCGGCGTCCCAGCCAGTCGAGCAGCATCCGGGTCGAATCGATCATCGCGTACGGATTGGCACGGCCGGTGCCGGCGATGTCGGGCGCCGAGCCGTGGGTGGCCTGCGCCATCGCGAAATCGCCGTCGCCGATGCACAGGCCCGGCGCCATGCCGAGGCCGCCGACCAGGCCGGCCGCCTCGTCGGTCAGAATGTCGCCGAACATGTTGGTGGTGACCACCACGTCGAAATTCCACGGATCGCGCACCAGCCGCATCGCCATCGTGTCGACGATCACCTCGTTCACCTTCACATCCGGGAAGTCCTTCGCGACCCGGTAGCACTCCTCCACGAACATGCCGCAGCCGAGCTTGAACACGGTGTTCTTGTGGACGATGGTCAATAGCTTGCGGCGCTGCCGCGCGAGGTTGAACGCGACCCGCGCGACCCGCTCGCTGCCGACGCGGGAAATCACCCGAACCGAGATCGTCAGGTCATCGTTGGGCCGGAACTCGCCCGAGCCGGCGACCACGTTGCGGTCCGGCTGGAAGCCTTCGTTGTTCTCGCGGACGATGACCAGGTCGACGTTGTCGTACAGGCAGCCGATGTCCGGGTAGGAGCGGGTCGGCCGGACGTTGGCGAACAGGTTGAACTGCTTGCGCATGATCGGGTGCGGATTGATCGCGCCGGGAACGCGCGGGTACTCGCGGTGCCCGATCGGGCCGAGGATGAAGCCGTGCATTGTCGCCAGCGTCTCGAGCGTGCCTTCCGGCAGCGTCGAGCCGTGCGTGTCGAGCGCGCGGCGGCCGACCGGCATCGGCCGCCAGTCGATGCGCAGCCCATGCCGTTCGGCGGCGGCCGAGGCCACCGCGACGGACGCCGGGACGATCTCGTGCCCGATGTCGTCGCCGTTCAGGACGCCCAGGACAAGATGTGCATCGTTCATGTGTGCATCCTTGTTCGGAAAATGGAAAACGTTTCGCAAACGGCTCAGCGCGCTCTTGCGGCCGCCATCCGGGCCGCGGTGCGCAGCGCCTGTTCGAGCGCGCCGGTGGTCGCGATGCCGCGGCCGACGATATCGAATGCGGTGCCGTGCGCGGGCGTGGTGAACACCGTCTTCAGGCCGGCGGTCACCGTCACGCCCTTGTTGAAGCCGAGCAGCTTGGTCGCGATCTGGCCCTGGTCGTGGTACATCATCACCACGCCGTCGTAGTCGCCTTTCAACGCCTTCAGGAAGATCACGTCGGACGACACCGGACCGCTGCACTCCACGCCTTCGGCCTGCAGCTTCTCCACCGTCGGCCGGATGATGCGGATTTCCTCGTCGCCGAACAGCCCGCCCTCGCCCGCGTGCGGGTTCAGCGCCGCGACCGCAATGCGCGGCCGTTCGATGCCGTTGGCGCGCAGCGTGGTATCGGCCAGCCGCACCGCCGACATGATGCGTTCCGGCTTGACCATGTCGATCGCCTCGCGCAGCGCGACGTGCGAGGTCACGCGGAAGGTCGCGAATTCCTTGATCACGTTCATCTCGCCGAAGAAGCCCTCGTGCCCGGTCAGCGCCGCGAACATCTGGTGCTCGTCGTGGAACTTCCAGCCGCCGCGGTGCAGCGCCGCCTTGTTGAGCGGCGCGAAGCAGATGCCGTCCAGCTCGCCGGCCAGCGCGAGGTCGATCATGGTCTTCAGCGTGTCGCCGGTCAGGCGTCCGGATTCCGGCGAGATTTCGCCGCGCGGGATCGCCGCCGGGTCGACGTTGCCGAGATCGATGATCGGCAGTTCGTCGAGCGACCAGTCGATGTCCGACGGCTTGTCATAGCGCCGGTACGGCAGCGTGACGCCGGCGTCGCGGCAGCCGAGTTCCAGCACGCGCGCGTCGCCGATCACGACGATGCGCGCTGTCTCCCGTAACGCGCCGCCGGCCAGCAGCCGCGCGCTGATTTCCGGGCCGATGCCGGTCATGTCGCCCAGCATCAGGCCGATCACGGGGAGGGTTGCCATTGCTTCTTTTTCCAAAATTTCCTTTTCCAAAATTTCCGTCTCCAGAATGTGTCAGGCAGCGCGTACCAGCGCCGCCATCAGGCGGTCGATGGACGGCAGGGTTTCGAGGTCGCGCACCATCGCGACCACCGTCTCGGCCTGAGCCGAGGGGAAGCGGGCATAGGCGGCGTTCTCGCGGAACTTGTCGGCCACCTCGTCGTAGCTCATCGGCTCGGCCGGGCTGCCCTTGCCGAAGTCGGCGCGGCCCGAAATCTTGCGACCGTCGGCCAGCGTGACGTCGATGATCGTCGTCATCTTGTGGTAGCCGGCCGCCTCGGCGTCCTGGTCGACGCCGAAGTCGATCTTCTCGATCATCGCCTTCACGTCGGGGCGGTTCACCACCTCGTCGGTGAATTCGGCCAGGCCGGCGCGCCGCTCCAGCAGCAGGATCGCCATGCAGAATTCCATCGAGAACTTGGCCTGCAGTTCGTTGGTCGGCCGGTGATGGATCAGCGCATTCGGCATGTTGTGATTGGTGCCGACGCGCACCCGCACCACGTCCTGCGGACGGATGTCGTGGGCGCGGATCAGGCGCAGCATCTCGGTCATGCCCGGGTGCGTCAACGAGCCGGACGGATGCGGCTTGATCGACACGCCGGGGTCGGCGAGGGTCCACGGATCGCCGAGGCGGCCGGCGATCGCATTGGGATCGAAGCCGCCGCCCGCGGCGCTGAAGAAGCCACGCGGCGCTTCGAGGATCCTGTCGGTAGCGGTCCAGCCGTAGGAGGCGAACTGCGCGGCGGCGACGCCGCTTTCCGACGCGCGGCCGGCGTGGAACGGCTTGGTCATCGTGCCGAAGTTCTCGCGCAGGCCGGCCGACTGGCTGCCGGCGATCGACAGCGCGCGCGCGGTGGCCTCCACGTCCAGGCCGAGCAGCTTGGCGCTGGCCGCGGCGGCGGCAAACGGACCGCAGGTCGCGGTCGCGTGGAAGCCGGTCTGGTAATGGCGCGGATTGATCGCCTCGGCGATCTTGCATTCGACTTCGACGCCGATCTGATAAGCCAGCATCGCCGCGCCGCCGCCGGCCCCGGTCAGCTCGCCCATTGCCAGCGCCGCCGGCAGCGCCGGCGCGGTCGGGTGCGTCAGCAGGCCGTAGACGCGATCGGTGGCGACCGCGAGCTGGGTGTCGTCGTAGTCGTCGGCGTGGATGCCGACGCCGTTGGCGAACGCGGCGAAGCGCGGCGCGATCTTCAGGTTCGTGCCGATCACCGTTGCCGGGCCGGCGCCGAGGTGGAGTTCCGACAGATGCCGCCGCACCAGTTCGCCGAGGTGCGTGGCGCTGCCGGACAGCGCAAGGCCGAGGCCGTCGAGGATCGATTTCTTCCCTAGCGTCACCACCTCGCCCGGCAGATCGTCGAGCCGGGTGCCGCAGATGAATTCCGCGACGTACCGGGTCAGGTGTTCGGTGTTCGCCGCTTGCTGCTCGCTCATGTTGCTCTCCTGGGAAAACGCGATGTGGTGAAAAACGCCGGCTGCACGCGTCTGCATGGCGGCCGGCTTGCTTTGCGAATGGTTTTTCCTTCCGCCCTACCGCGCGAGCGCCCGGCAATGCTCCGGCGGGAAGTGCAGCCAGACCGTCTCGTTCTCCGCGGCGTTCATGCCGACCGGGGTGACGACGCGCACGCTCTCCCCGCCCGGCAGCGCGATCAGGTAATCGCGGTGCGAGCCGAGATAGACCTGGCGCAAGACGGTGCCGTCGATGCAGTTGGTGCCTGCCGCCTCCGGCCGGGTCGATGAGAAACGGATGTCGTGATGCCGGATCGAGACCGCCGTCTCGCCCTGCGGCGCGAACTCCCCCGCTCCGCAGCGCAGCGCGAGGCCGTGGCCGCAATCGACGGTACTGTCGCCGTCCCACCGTCCCTTGAAGATGTTGGTGCCGCCGATGAAGCGCGCGACGAATTCGGAGCGCGGCCGCTCGTAGATGTCGGCCGGGCTGCCGGCCTGCTCGATCACACCCTGGTTCATCACCACGATCAGGTCCGCGGTGGTCATTGCCTCGGCCTGGTCGTGGGTCACGTAGACCGTGGTGTAGCGATACTTGTCGTGCAGGCGGCGGATCTCGAAGCGCATCTCTTCGCGCAGGTTGGCGTCGAGGTTGGACAGCGGCTCGTCGAGCAGCAGGGTTTCCGGTTCGACCACCAGCGCCCGCGCCAGCGACACGCGCTGCTGCTGGCCGCCCGAGAGTTCGCCGGGATAGCGCTGCGCGAGCGCGTCGAGCTTCGTCGCGGCGAGGATGGTATCGGTGCGGCGCCGGATGTCGTCGCGCGGCAGGTTGCGCAGCCGCAGGCCGTAGGCGACGTTCTCGAACACCGTCATGTGCGGCCACAGCGCGTAGCTCTGGAAGATCATCGACATGTTGCGCCGCTCGGGCGCCTCGCTGCGCCCCGGCGACGACACCAGCCGGCCGCCGACGCGGATCTCGCCGCCGTCCGGTTCCAGGAAACCGGCGATCAGCCGCAGCGTGGTGGTCTTGCCGCAGCCGGACGGCCCGAGCAGGCAGACCAGCAAGCCCTTGTCGATCGACAGCGACAGGTTGTTGACGACCTTGGCCGCTGCGTAATTTTTAGTCAGGCCGCTCAACTCCAGAAAACTCATGTCCCGCCCTCTCCCTTTTTGCGGCGCCAGCGTCCGCTTTTCAGCCTTCTTCGGTTCTGCTCAGTTGCGCTCAGTTGCGCTCAGTTGTGCGGCATTCTTTTCGCGCCAAGCACCGGCAGCCGGTTCGCCAGGATCACGACCGCGAACGACACCGTCAGCAGCATCAGGCCGAGCACCGAGATCGCGCCGAGATCGCCGCTCTCGTTCAGGTCGTAGATGATCACCGAGACCAGCTTGGTGTTCGCGGTGGTCAGCAGGATGGTGGCCGACAGTTCGCGGATGGTGCCGATGAAGACGAAGCACCAGGTCGCGATCACGCTGGTGCGCAGCAGCGGCGCGGTGATCAGCCGTACCGTCTTCAGACGGCTGGCGCCGAGGATGCGGCTGGCCTCCTCGAGTTCCGGGTGGATGCCCTGGAACGCCGACGACATCTGCTGATACCCGGCCGGCATCTCGATGGTCAGGAACGCGATCAGCAGGATCCACAGCGTGCCGTACAGCCGCAGGTGCGGATTCGAATACGCGAGGAACACGCCGACGCCGAGCACGATGCCCGGGATCGCCACCGGCGCGGTCGCGAGGATGCCGAGCAGGCCGGCGCCGCGGGTGGCGCGGCGCGACACCATGTAGGCGGTCATCAGCGCGATCGCCGCGCCGATGGTCGCGGTGAGCACGCCCAGCAGCAGCGTGTTCCACAGCGCCATGCGCGTGGCCGAAAACTCGAACAGCACGAACGAGAAATTGTGCAGCGTCAGCGAACTCCAGGTAAACGGCTCCGAGACGTTGCGCGTCAGCGCGGTCTTCAGCAGCGCCGCGTACGGCAGGAACACCGTCAGCGACAGCACCGCCAAGACGAACGCGATGGCGAGCCACTTCCAGCGGCCCAGCCGCGCGATGCGGGGCTGGCCGCTTTTCCCGCCGAGCACCGTGTAACCCTTGCGGCCGAGCACCCAGGTCTTGCCCTGCAAAAGCAGCACCGTGATGACCAGCAGCGGCAGCGCCGCCGCCGACGCCAGCCCCGGCTTCGGCGGGTACTGGAACAGGCTCCAGATCTTGGTGGTGATCACGTGGAAGCCGGCCGGCAGCGCGAGGATCGCGGGCGAGCCGAACATGGTCAGCGCCTGCAGGATCGCGATCAGCGAGCCGGCCAGCATCGCCGGCAGCACCATCGGGATCGTCACCCGCCTCAGCGTGGTCCACAGGCGGCCGCCGAGCATGGCGGATGCCTCTTCGAGATCCGACGGCACGCGGTCCAGCGCGTTCGCCACCAGCGTGAAGACGTACGGGAA
>JBQCGO010000122.1:0-6968 GCA_051955575.1 Burkholderiaceae bacterium | reverse complement strand
GCCATTTCGAACAGCGGCGCGACCAGTCCGTACGCAGTGCCGCGATGGTTCGCGCATTCGCCGACCGCGTAGATGCGCGGGTCGTAGGTCTGCATCGTGTCGTTGACGACGATCCCCCGGTTGCAATGCAGGCCCGCGGATTCGGCCAGCGCGGTGTTCGGACGGATGCCGACCGCCATCACCACCAGCTCGGCCGGAATCTCCAGCCCGTCGTCGAAGCGGATCGCGCGCACCCGGCCGCTTTTGCCCTCGTCCTCGTCGCCGACGATTTCCCGCGTGTTTTTCCCTAGCAGGAATTTCAGGCCGCGGTCTTCGAGCGATTTCTGCAGCATGCTTCCGGCGACCGGGTCGAGCTGGCGTTCCATCAGCCATGTCGGCAGGTGCACCACGGTCACGTCCATGCCGCGCTGCTTCAGGCCGTTGGCCGCTTCCAGGCCGAGCAGGCCGCCGCCGATCACCACCGCATGCCGCTGCGTCTTCGCCGCTTCGATCATCGCGTTGGTGTCACGGATGTCGCGGTAGGAAATCACGCCGTTCAGGTCGCGGCCGGGAACGGGCAGCATGAACGGTGTCGAGCCGGTCGCCAGCAGCAGGCGGTCGTAGCCGGCGGCGGTGCCGTCCTCGGCGACGACCTGCCGGCGCACGCGGTCGATGCGGGCAATCGCCTTGCCGAGATGGAGCGCGATGCCGTTTTCTTCGTACCACGCGACATCGTTCAGCATGATGTCGCGGAGCGTCTGCTCGCCGGCCAGCACCGGCGACAACAGGATGCGGTTGTAGTTGGCGTACGGCTCGGCGCCGAACACGGTGATGTCGTACAGGTCCGGCGCGATCTTCAGCAGTCCCTCGAGCGTGCGCACGCCCGCCATGCCGTTGCCGACCATTACCAGCTTGAGTCTTTTCATATCGCCTCTTCGTGATTGCCGCCACCCGGTTTAGCAAGACGGGTGCCAGTGCGCGGACGGGAATCGCCGCGCTACCTGCGGCGCGATGGTGCGATTCCCGCACGGAGACGGTGCGGACGATGCGGCGAATGCCGCATCGCGGTGCGCAACGCGGCATTCGCAATGCGCAGGCAATGGCATGCGGCTTGCAGAACGGCGGCGTTCCCCACCCTCCACAGGATTTGCCATGCCATCGACTTCGCCGTCCGACTCCCTTTCCGATTCCTTCTGGCGCGCGGGCCACGCGCCGACACTCTTCGCCGCCTTTCTCTATTTCGATCTCAGCTTCATGGTCTGGGTGATCCTCGGTCCGCTCGGCGTGCAGATCGCGCAAGACCTCGGCCTGAGCGCCGCGCAGAAAGGCATGCTGGTCGCCGTGCCGCTCCTGGCCGGTGCGCTGCTGCGCATCGTGATGGGTGTGCTGGTCGACCATCTGCGACCCAAGGCCGCGGGCGCGATTGGGCAGTCGGTCGTGCTCGCCGCGCTGCTGTGGGCGTGGTCGGGCGATCTGCACGACTATCGCAGCCTGCTGTGCCTGGGCGCGCTGCTCGGCATGGCCGGCGCCTCGTTCGCGGTCGCTCTGCCGCTCGCCTCGCGCTGGTATCCGCCGCAACACCAGGGCACCGCGCTGGGCATCGCCGGCGCAGGCAATTCGGGCACGGTGCTGGCCGCGCTGTTTGCGCCGTCGCTGGCGGCCGCGTTCGGCTGGCAGAACGTGTTCGGGCTGTGCATGGTGCCGCTGGGCATTGCGTTCGCGGTCTATCTGCTGCTGGCGAAGGATGCGCCCGGCGCGCCGCCGCCGAAATCGGTCGGCGCCTACCTCGCGGTGCTGAAGGACCGCGACGCCTGGTGGTTCATGGCCTTCTACGCCGTCACCTTCGGCGGCTTTTCCGGGCTGGCCTCGTCGCTGACGATCTACTTCAACACGCAGTACGGCCTGGCGCCGGCGACAGCCGGCTACCTGACCGCGGCCTGCGTGTTCGCCGGCTCGGTGGTGCGCCCGCTCGGCGGACGCGTGGCCGACCGCATCGGCGGCGTGCGCACGCTGTCGGCGATGTACCTGATCGCCGCCGCGGCGCTGTGTGCGGCCGGCATCGGCATGCCGACGGCCTCCAGCGCGGTGCTGGCCTTCGTCGCCGCGATGCTGGCGCTGGGCACCGGCAACGGCGCGGTGTTTCAGCTGGTGCCGCAGCGCTTCCACCGGGAGATCGGCGTGATGACCGGCATCGTCGGCATGGCCGGCGGCATCGGCGGCTTCGCCCTCGCGTCCGGTCTGGGCTATTCGAAGCAGCTGACCGGCAGCTATCAGGCCGGCCTGCTGGCGTTCGGCGCGCTGGCATTGCTCGCGCTGTGCGGCCTGCGCGCGGTCCAGGCACGCTGGCGCACGACTTGGGGCAGCGCCGCGCTCACCGCGGCGCGGGTCTGAAGAAGACGACCGCCCCGACCGGCCCGGCGGCGGTGAAGAGTCTATTTCGGTAGGGAACAGCGTCGCGCCGGTCTTCCTTGGCGCACAGGGCAAGGCGCGGGCGCCGCTATGTAGTCAATCCACGTCAGGCGATCGCACCGCCGCCCTGCGCACCACGGAAGACCGGCCCTTCGGGTTGGGGCCAAAAACGCGGTGCTGTTCCCTACCGAAATAGGCTCTAAAGATATACGTTGTGCAGCCGATAACAGTCCGTCTGGAAGCGCCCGGACGTGCCCTCTTCCGCACGCCGGTTCCCCTCGGAGAAACGGAATGTCGAAGTTGCCGCGCAACGGGAAGCTCATGCGCATCCGCCGCTTGCAAGGCCGTCCCGCACGGCGCGCGCCGGCCGCTCGCTTCGCGCCGCTGCCGGCATGAGCATCGCGGCCGCCACGCGCACAGTCTTCCTCGGCCGGCGCGCCGATCAGGCGATCCGCATCAGCCGGTTGCTGTTCGCTACCAGCACCTATCTGTTCGGCGTCGCGCTTGCCGGCTACGGTACCCGCCACGGCCTGATGGCCGACGCCGGCTACGGCAGCGTGCTGGCCGGCGCGATCCTGGTCAACCTCGCGTTCTACGTCCTGATCCGCACCGGCTGGAACCTGCGTCTGCGCGACCCCAGCCTGACCGCGCCGCAGATCGTGGTCGCCACCGCGGTCAACAGCTATCTCGTCTTCCACGCCGGCCCGGCACGCGGCGCGCTGCTGATGGGTTACGCGCTGATTCTGGTGTTTGGCATCTTCCGGCTGCGCTGGCGCCAGTTCCTCTACATCGGCACGGCCGTGGTCGCGACCTACGGCGGCATCATCTGGCATGACGTGCAAACCGCCCGGCCCGGTCTGAACCTGCCGCTGGAAATCCTGCAGCTCACCGTGCTCTGCTTCATCTATCCGTGGTTCGCGCTGGTCGGCGCCTACGTCGGCCGGGCGCGCGAACGGCAGCGCCGCCTGGCGCGCCAGCTCGAGCAGTCGCTGCGGGAAAACCGGACGACGCTCGCCGTAGTGCGCAAGCAGGCGAGCCGGGACGAACTGACCGGCATCCTCAACCGGCGCTCGGTGACGGAAGCGCTGGAGCGGGCGCGGCACCGCAGCCGCACGGACGGCGGGGCCTTCTGCGTCTTCCTGGTGGACATCGACCACTTCAAGCGCATCAACGACACCGCCGGTCATCTGGTCGGCGACCGGGTGCTGGCACTGTGCGCGCAGACGATCGCAGCGCAACTGCGCCCGGTCGACACGCTCGGCCGCTGGGGCGGCGAGGAATTCCTGCTGGTGGTGCCGGCCGGTCGCGAGGAGATCCCGGCCGGCATCGCGCAGCGCATCCACGTCGCGGTGCGCGAGATCGACCTGCGCGCGCTCGGCCTGCCGGCCGACGCGCGGCTGACGGTGTCGATCGGCGGGGCAATCCATCGGGGCGCCGAGTCGGTGGAAGACGTGCTGGCGGCGGCGGACGCCGCGCTGTACCGGGCCAAGGCCGGCGGCCGGAACCGCACCGAGTACCGGGAAGACCGGGAGGGCGATCGGGCCGGCACCGGCGTCTGAGGCGGACGGCCGGCCGGGCGAAACGGCGCGGCGGAAGGCCGCGGCCGGCGGGCGGTATTACTCGATCAGGCTGCGCAGCATCCACGCGGTCTTCTCGTGCACCTGCATGCGCTGAGTCAGCAGATCGGCGGTCGGCTCGTCGTTGGCCTTTTCCGCCACCGGGAAGATCGAGCGCGCGGTGCGCACCACGGTTTCCTGCCCCGAGATCAGGTCGCGGATCATGTCCTCGGCCTTCGGCACGCCGGCAGTTTCCTTGATCTGCGACAGCCGCGCGAACTCGCTGTAGGTGCCGGGCGCCGGAAAGCCGAGCGCGCGGATGCGTTCGGCGATCAAGTCCACCGCCATCGCCAGTTCGGTGTATTGCGTCTCGAACATCAGGTGCAGCGTCTGGAACATCGGCCCCTTCACGTTCCAGTGGAAGTTGTGGGTCTTCAGGTAGAGCGTGTAGGTGTCGGCCAGCAGGCGCGACAGGCCCTCGACGATGTCGGCGCGGTCTTGTTCGGAGATGCCGAGGTTGATTTCCATGGGTTGCCTTCCTTTCCGGTGATTGCCTCGCAGCCAGGCGCGAGACGGGGTGAACGGATTCCGGCCGTGCCTCGCAAGCGGATGCGCGACGGCCGGACGTCGCCGACAGGCATTATAAAAAAATAAATCCCGCTCCGTGCCCGTGTCCTGCCCCGGACAGCGGCAGCCGGCGTTTCTTGATCTGCGTCAACCGCCCGCTCGTTTTCACCGGTCGGCGCGCAGCCCCCCGCAATAATCTTCCGGCGGCATCGCCATCGCGCGCTGCGCGCCATTACAAAAACCGAGGAGACAAGCATGAAGCGCACGACAGCAGCGCGGACCGCCATACCGTTGGCGACCGCGGGGACGGCACTCGCCCTCACCCTTGCCGGATGCAGCGGCGGCGACACCGGTTCGGTGAGCGCCACGGCGTCCACCATGACCGCCGCCGGCGTCACCGGCGGTCCCGCGCCGCGGGTGGTCACGCCCGGCGAGAAACCGGATTACCTGGGCGCGGTCACCAGGACCTACTACGACGGCGTCTCCGACGACCTGCTCACCGGCGGCCTCGGCAAGACCGGACTCGGCGGCGCCGCGCCCCCGGTCGCCAACCCGATCGCGCCGACCGCGGCCGAACTGCGCCGGCTGGCGATCTACAACAACTACCGCGCGGTGCTCGATCCGGCGCCGGGCGGCGGCTACGGCACCCTGTACGGCCCGAACATCGACACCGAGGGCCATGACACGCTCGGCGAAGGCAAGATCGCCGGCACCGAATACCTCGCCTACGTCGACGACGGCAGCGGCCGGCAGAACGTGACCGTGATGGTGCAGGTGCCGGACGGCTTCGATCCGGCCAACGCCTGCATCGTGACCGGCACCTCGAGCGGGTCGCGCGGCGTCTACGGCGCGATCGGCAGTTCCGGCGAATGGGGTCTGAAGCACCGCTGCGCGGTCGCCTACACCGACAAGGGCAGCGGCAACGGCGTGCACGACCTGCACAACAACACGGTCAGCCTGCAGGACGGCGTGCGCGCCGACGCGACCGTCGCCGGCCGCGCATCGAATTTCACCGCGCCGATTTCCGAGACCGAGCGCATCGCGTTCGACGCCGCCAACCCGGGCCGCTTCGCGGTCAAGCACGCGCATTCGCAGCAGAATCCCGAGAAGGACTGGGGCAGGATGACGCTACAGTCGGTCGAGTTCGCGTTCTATGTGCTCAACCAGCAGTTCGCCGGCTACGGCAGGAAGCTGATGCCGCAGAACACGATCGTGATCGCGTCCAGCATTTCGAACGGCGCCGGCGCGTCGCTGCTGGCGGCGGAACAGGACCGGACCGGCCTGATCGACGGCGTCGCGGTGTCCGAGCCGAACATCCAGCTGCCGCCCGACGACCGCTTGCGCGTGACGCGCGGCGCGCGCACCTGGCAGGGCACCGGCCGGCCGCTGTACGACTATTTCACGACGGCGAACCTGCTGATGCCGTGCGCGGCGCTGGCGGTGAATGCCGCCGCGCCGGCGCCGTTCTCGACGCTCAGCCCGGCGCTCGCGGCCAACCGCTGCGCCGCGCTGCAGGCCAACGGCCTGATGTCCGGCGCAACCGTCGCGGAACAGGCCGCCAGCGCGCGCGACGCGCTGCTCGCCATCGGCTACCAGGCGGAAAGCGAAGACCTGTTCTCGTCGATGTACGCGTTCGCGGTGCCGGCCATCGCCATGACCTACAGCAATGCCTACGGCCACTTCAGCGTGCTCGACAACCTGTGCGGCTTCAGCTTCGGCGGCCCATCGGGAGCGAACATCGCGCAGAGCTTCGGCACCGGCAACGGCATTCCGCCGAGCGCCGGCATCGCGATCCTGAACAACAACAATCCGGGCGGCCCGGTTTCCGATCCGCTGTCGACCTCGCCGTCAACCGGCAGGATGGACTACAACTTCGACGGCGCATTCTGCCAGCGCAAGCTGTGGACCGACGCCGCGCCCGACGCGCTGCGGGTGCAGGCCGGCGTGCGCGAAGTGCTCGGCAGCGCCGACCTGCACGGCAAGCCGGCGCTGATCGTGCACGGCCGCAGCGACACGCTGATCCCGGTGCCGTTCTCGTCGCGGCCGTACTTCGGCGAGAACCGGATCGTCGAGGGCGGCAAGAGCCGGCTGTCGTACATCGAGGTCACCAACGCGCAGCACTTCGACGCCTTCCTCGGCTTCCCCGGCTTCGGCAACCGCTATGTGCCGCTGCATGTCTACTTCAACCGCGCGATGGATCTGATGTACGCGCACCTGACGCAAGGCGCGCCGCTGCCCGGCAGCCAGGTGGTGCGCACCGTGCCGCGCGCGATGGCCGGCGGCGTGGTCGCGCCGATCACCGATGCCAACGTGCCGCCGATCCGGATGGATCCGCCCGCCGCCGACCGGATCACGTTCGCGAACGACACCGTGACCGTTCCCGACTGAGCCGCCTGCGTTGTTTTGAAGCCGGCCCCCGCTTCGGCGGCGGCCGGTTTTTTCATGCTGGGCGCGGGC
>JBQCGO010000121.1:0-2751 GCA_051955575.1 Burkholderiaceae bacterium | reverse complement strand
GGGTGCTTGCGCGCGTAATCCTTCACCGATGCGGGTGCGCGGCGATCGGAATTGCCCTGACGCAGCACCGGATTCACCGCGCTGCCCTTGACTTTGTCGTAGCGGGTCTTGATGTCCTTTTCGGTGTCGTTCTTCGGCTCGTCCGGATAGTCGGGCAGCGCAAAGCCCTTGCCCTGCAATTCACGGATCGCGGCCTTCATCTGCGGCAGCGAGGCCGAGATGTTGGGCAGTTTGATGATGTTGGCGGACGGCTCCAGCGCCAGCCGGCCCAGTTCGGCCAGGTCATCGGGCGTCTTCTGGCCGCCCTTCAGCATGTCCGGAAACTGCGACAGAATGCGTCCGGCCAGGGAAATGTCGCGCGTCTCCACATTCACCCCCGCCGAACCGGTGAACGCATCGATGATCGGCAGCAGCGAGGCCGTGGCGAGGAACGGGGCCTCGTCGGTAAGCGTGTAGATGATCTTGGGGGTGTCGGACATGGACGGCAGGGCCTGCTGAGGACAAGACCCCCATTGTCGCGGGTTGCCGGTGCGCAGCCAAGCCGAACGGCGAACGGTGTGATGCCCGCACCCCGGCGAGGATCAACGGTCGCGCGGTTCCGCTGCCAATTCCTGATACAGCACCAGCACGGAACCTTGCATGTCGGCCAGCCGGTAGCGCTGCATCGGCGGGATGGGCGGCGCGCGGCCCACGAATTCCGCGGCGCGGTCGATCAGCTTGTTGACGTCGCCGGCGGGCACGCGGCCGGCGGGATAAAGTTCGGCCAGCAATTCGCCGACGCCGCCATGCGCATAACCGAGCACCGGCCGGCACAACGACAGCGCCTCGATCACGGTGCGGCCGAAGCTTTCCGGCTTGCTGGAGAGCTGCAGGATCAAATCGGACACCGCGAACACATCGCGGACGTCGCTGCGCGGCGGCGAGAACGCCACGATGTCGGCGACGCCACGCGTGTGCGCCAGCGTCTGCAGTTCCCGCAGGTACGCCTCGCGCCCCGGCTCGGCGACACCCAGCAGCAACAGGCGCGTGTCCACGCCGCGCTCGCGCAGTCCGGCCACCAGCGCGATCGCGTCGGCATGGCCCTTCAGGCGGGTGCCACGTCCGGGCAGCGTCAACAGCGGGGCCCCGGCGAGTTGCGGAAATTCCGCAAAAAACTGGTCGCGCCAGATGTCGTCCGGCCGATAGCCGTAGGGAAACGCCTCCGGATCGATGCCGCGCGGAATCACCGTAAGCCGGGAGGCGTTCACCCGCGGGTAGTGGCTCAGCACGAAATCGTGCACGGTCTGCGATACCACGACCACGCGGTCACCGCGGGTCATGATGCCGCTCCAGCGGCCGGGCGAATTCAGCCCGTGCACGGTGGTGACGAAATGCGGCCGCGGACGCATGCCGCGCAAGGCGAACCATGCCAGCCACGCCGGCACCCGCGAGCGGGCGTGCACGATGTCCGGGCCGATGTCGGTGAGGAGGCGGCGCAGGGCGCCGATTTTGGTCACGCTGCGCAGCGATTTGGTGCCGACGTCCAGCACGACGTGCTCGCCACCCTCGCGTTCCAGCCGCTCGACCAGGCGGCCGCCAGTCGAGATCACGATCGAGCGATGCCCCGCCGCGACCAGTGCCCGCGACACCTCCAGCGTTGAACGCTCGGCGCCGCCATTCTCCAGTGCCGGCAGCAACTGGACGACGGTCAGGTGGCGCGGCGTGGCGACGGGCTCGGTCACGGGTCCCTGCGGGACGAGGGCGATGGGCATGCCAGAGAGGTATGCAAGAAATGCGCCGAGACACGACGGGCGCGGGATGGGGGCATGGCCGCAATCCGCAGCCCGGCACCAGAACGACCGTCGGAAATCACCGGGATCGTTCAGACGACCGGCCTTGAGCGCCCGGCACGCCGCATGGATGCGGCGCACGGCGCGGTCGACTATTCAGGCGCGCCGGCGCGCTTCAGCACGTACTCCGCGCCGCAATAAGGGCACACCGTGGCGCCGCCGTCATCCACGATCGGCAGATAGATGCGCGGATGCGAGTTCCACAGCGTCATTTCAGGCAACGGGCAGGCCAGCGGCAGGTCCGCTTCGGTGACCTCGTAACGACGCTTGGCGTTGGCAGGTTCGCCGACGGGAAAGGATGGGGCTGGCTGGGAAGACATGCTGGCGGTCCGCGAGATCGATCCCGCCGATTCTAACGCAGCGCGTCGACGCTCCGCGTCAGCCTGCGCGCGAGGTGACGTCCAGCGACACCCCTTGAACCAGGACGACGCACGCGGGGCATCGGCCAAGTCCCGGTCCCCGGCACACGCTCGATCGCAGCCCGCGAGGCGCAGCCGGCGGCCGCACCTGCACCCGCGCAGGGCCGGGCGCGAAACGCCGTTCCAGCGGCTTCAGCGCCGTAAGGATCACCTGCGCTACGCCGGTCGTGATCGGCACCGCGACATCCTGCCGTCGCCAGCCGCCAATCCGGTCGCGCCACCGTCCAGGAGACCGGTCGTCGTGGTGAACCCGCGGATCTCCCGCATAATCACGATCCCTTTCATCGCGCGCGACGGATGCCACGCCCGCCCCAAACCGCATGGGTCATCAGCGACGGCGCTGCCGGCAACGAACGCCAGGCGCTGGCACTCGCGTCGGCGCTGGGCGTCCAGGCGCGCGTGCTGGCGCTGCCGCTGCGTGCACCGTGGGTATGGTTCGCGCCGCGGCGCATCCCGGGCGGAAGGTTGGCGCTGGCGCCGCGCGATCGCGCAAACTTCGAGGC
>JBQCGO010000120.1:0-26515 GCA_051955575.1 Burkholderiaceae bacterium | reverse complement strand
TGCGCGGTCATGCCGGCCAGCAACGGAAATGCGCAGTCGTCGAGTTCCATCATGACGCCCTTGAGCGCCTTCTGCGCCTTCTCGTCGGGGATTTCGAGCAGTTGAAGAATGACGGGCTGGTCCTTGCCCAGCATGTCGCCGTTGGCAATGCGGAACAGCAGCGAGTAGCCGATCTGGCCGGCCGCGCCTGTGACCGCGACGCGCATGGGAGCTTTAGCCATGATATGAATCTCCAAGTGGTGGTGAAAACGGTTTTCGGGATGGCTTCCGCATCCTGGCTGGCGGCATGCGGCGCGATGGGCGGGAGCCGGACGCCGAATCCCTGGCCCGCGTATGGAACCCCGGCCGCATGCGGCGTCCGGCCGTCGATACCGAAAACCCCCGGCGGCGCTGCGAGACGCCCGCCGGCCCGCTGCTCGCGAGTGTAGGACCGCATGGCAGGGATGTCAATTCTCCTCATATATCTTATATAAGACATCTTATCTCTTAAGTGATGGACGTAGGGCACGATTTGTGGTGAAATGGAAAGCCATGAGTCAGACGCCGAACGTTCCCGCTGGCAACATCTCCGCCGTCGTCCAGACGGCCGGGTCGTCGCCGACTTTCAGCCCCCTTTACCAGCAGATCAAATCGCTGATCACCGCCAGCCTCCAGTCGGGCGAGTGGAAGCCGGGTGAGCTGATCCCGAGCGAGGTCGATCTCGCGCAGCGCTACAAGGTCAGTCAGGGCACCGTACGCAAGGCGATCGACGAGCTGTCGGCCGAGAATCTGGTGATTCGGCGGCAGGGTAAGGGCACTTTCGTCGCCACCCACCACGAAGAGCGTGCCCAGTTCCGCTTCCTGCGGTTGATGCCGGACGTGGGTACTGCCGAATCCGCTGACAACCGCATTCTCGACGTCCGGCGCCTGCGTGCCAGCGCCGATGTGGCGCGTCTGCTGGACGTGCGCTCCGGCGATTCGCTCATCTACATCAAGCGCGTTCAGTGCTTCGGCGGGGCGCCGACGATCCTCGAGGAAATCTGGCTGCCGGGCCAGATTTTCCGCGGCCTGACGGCGGAGCGGCTGGCCGAGTACAAGGGGCCGATGTACGGTTTGTTCGAAACCGAATTCGGTACCCGGATGATCCGTGCGACCGAGCGGATCCGGGCTGTCGGCGCGTCCGCCGAGGCTGCCGCCGCCCTGGAGGTCGACGAGAACTCACCTTTGCTCAGCGTCGAGCGTATTTCCTTCACCTATGGCGACAAGCCAGTAGAATTGCGCCGCGGCTTGTACTTGACTGCCAGTCATCACTATCAGAATGAATTAAGCTGAAATGCATCGCGCGCCGCCCGGCGTTTCGCGCATGCGGCCGCAATGGTGTGATGCACAAAAATCGGCGAAAATATCGGGATTACCAGCAAGGAGAGCATGTCACATGTCTGAAGCCATTGAGAAACATCGACGGCAATACCGCAATATCCACATCACGCAGATCCTGACCTACCGGATGCCGGTCGCGGCCATCGTCTCGATTTTGCATCGCATCAGCGGATTCCTGCTGTTCCTTTGCCTGCCCTTCCTTCTCTACCTGTTCGAGCGCAGCTTGATCTCCGAAGTTTCATTCGACTACTTCAAGGGCATCGTCTCGAACGGCTTCGTCAAGCTGGTGATCCTGGTGCTCTCCTGGGCCTATCTGCACCACTTCTGCGCCGGCATCCGGCACCTCTTCATGGACAACCACTTCAGCCTCGACAAGCAGGGCGCGCGCAATTCCGCCGTGGCCGTGCTGGCGATCAGCCTGCCGCTGGCCGCGATCGTCGCCTGGAAACTGTTCGGAGCATAAGACCATGGCATACACCAACTACGGTTCGAAGCGCCTGGTCGTCGGCGCCCATTACGGTTTGAAGGGCTGGCTGGCACAGCGCGTCACGGCGATCGTGATGGCGGTCTATACCATCATCCTGCTCGTCTCGCTGGTCACCGCGACCGATTTTTCCTATGAAGGCTGGGCGTCGCTGTTCGCCCGGCAATGGTTCAAGATCGCGACCTTCGTGACCTTCCTCGCCCTGTTCTACCACGTCTGGTTCGGCGTGCGCGACATCTGGATGGACTACGTCAAGCCGGTGTCGATCCGCCTGGTGCTCCAGGCCCTGACGATCCTGTGGCTGGTCGGCTGCGCCGGCTGGGCGGCGCAAATTCTCTGGAGAATCTAATCGTGGCGGCTATCCATACCACCTTGCCTTCGCGTCGCTTCGACGTCGTCATCATCGGCGCCGGCGGCTCCGGCATGCGCGCCTCGCTGCAACTGGCCGAGGCCGGCCTGAACGTGGCGGTGCTGTCCAAGGTCTTCCCGACCCGCTCGCACACCGTTGCTGCCCAGGGAGGCATCGGCGCGTCGCTCGGCAACATGTCCGAGGACAACTGGTACTGGCACATGTTCGACACCGTCAAGGGCGGCGACTATCTCGGCGACCAGGACGCGATCGAATTCATGTGCCGCGAGGCGCCGAAGGTCGTCTACGAGCTGGAACACTTCGGCATGCCGTTCGACCGCAATCCGGACGGCACGATCTACCAGCGTCCGTTCGGCGGCCATACCGCAAACTTCGGCGAGAAGCCGGTGCAGCGCGCCTGTGCCGCGGCCGACCGTACCGGCCACGCGATGCTGCACACGCTCTATCAGCGCAACGTGCGCGCCAAGACCCATTTCTTCGTCGAGTGGATGGCGATCGACCTGGTCCGCGACGCGGACGGCGACGTCCTCGGCGTGGTCGCGCTGGAAATGGAAACCGGCGAGCCGATGATCTTCGAGGCCAAGACTACGATCTTCGCCACCGGCGGCGCCGGCCGCATCTGGGCTGCGTCGACCAACGCCTTCATCAACACAGGCGACGGCATGGGCATGGCGGCGCGCGCCGGCCTGCCGCTGGAAGACATGGAATTCTGGCAGTTCCATCCGACCGGCGTCGCCGGCGCCGGCGTGCTGATCACCGAGGGCGTGCGCGGCGAGGGCGGCATCCTGATCAACAGCAACGGCGAGCGCTTCATGGAGCGTTACGCGCCGACGCTGAAGGACTTGGCGCCGCGCGACTTCGTGTCGCGCTCGATGGACCAGGAAATCAAGGAAGGCCGCGGCTGCGGCCCCAACAAGGATCACGTGCTGCTCGATCTGCGGCATATCGGCGCCGAGACCATCGTCAAGCGGCTGCCGTCGATCCTGGAGATCGCGCACAAGTTCGCGAACGTCGACGCGACCCGCGAGCCGATCCCGGTGGTGCCGACCATCCACTACCAGATGGGCGGCATTCCGACCAACATCCACGGACAGGTGGTCGCGCCGAAGAACGGCAATCCGAACGAAGTGGTCAACGGCTTGTATGCCATCGGCGAATGCGCCTGCGTCTCGGTGCACGGCGCGAACCGCCTCGGCACCAACTCGCTGCTCGATCTGCTGGTGTTCGGTCGCGCCACCGGCAACCACGTCGTCGCCAGCGACCTGAGGACGCGCAGCCACAAGCCGCTGCCCGCCGACGGCGCCGACCTGGCGATGTCGCGGATGGCAGCATTGGAATCCAGCACCGGCAGCGAGCGCGTGCAGGACGTCGCCAACGCGATCCGCACGACGATGCAGCAGTACTGCGGCGTGTTCCGCACCAGCGAGCTGATGGAAACCGGCTATCACAAGATCATGGAACTCGACGAGCGGCGCAAGCATGTCTCGTTCAAGGACAAGTCGAAGATCTTCAATACCGCCCGGATCGAAGCGCTCGAACTCGACAACCTGATCGAAACCGCGAAGGCGACCATCACCTCGGCCACCGCGCGCAAGGAATCCCGCGGCGCCCACGCGCACCGCGACTTCGAGAAGCGCGACGACGAGAACTGGATGAAGCACACGCTCTACTACTCGAACGGCAATCGCCTCGAGTACAAGCCGGTCAACACCAAGCCGCTGACGGTCGAGACCTTCAAGCCGAAGGCCCGCACTTTCTAACAGGGTAAAACATGGCTCGCACATTGCAATTCAAGATCTACCGCTACGATCCGGACAAGGACGAAAAGCCGTACATGCAGGACCTGACGGTCGAGCTGCGCGACACCGACAAGATGCTGCTCGACGCGTTGCAGCGGATCAAGGCCGACGTCGACGACTCGCTCGCGCTGCGCCGCTCGTGCCGCGAAGGCGTCTGCGGCTCCGACGCGATGAACATCAACGGCAAGAACGGTCTGGCCTGCACCACCAACCTGAACGAACTGAAGCAGCCGATCGTGCTCAAACCGTTGCCGGGCCTGCCGGTCGTGCGCGACCTGATCGTCGACATGACCCAGTTCTTCAAGCAGTACCATTCGATCAAGCCGTACGTGATCAACGACACGATCCCGCCGGAGAAGGAGCGGCTGCAGACGCCGGAGCAGCGCGAAGAGCTGGACGGCCTCTACGAGTGCATCCTGTGCGCGTGCTGCTCGACCTCCTGCCCGACGTTCTGGTGGAACCCGGACAAGTTCGTCGGCCCGGCCGGCCTGTTGCAGGCGTACCGCTTCATCGCCGACAGCCGCGACGAGGCGACCAACGAGCGTCTCGACAATCTCGAGGACCCGTACCGCCTGTTCCGCTGCCGCTCGATCATGAACTGCGTCGACGTCTGTCCGAAGGGCCTGAACCCGAATCAGGCGATCGGCAAGATCAAGGAACTGATGGTGCGCCGCGCGGTGTAACGGCGCGTACCGCATCCGCCGCACGGCAATTTCAGGCAACGACGATGTCGACCACCCACCAGTCCGACCCCACCAGGCGCGCAAGACTGCGCTGGCGCGCGCGCCGCGGCCTGCTGGAGAACGATCTGCTGCTGACGCGCTTTCTCGACCGTCACGAGGCCGCGATGACGGACGAGGAAGTGGACGCGTTCTCGCGCCTGCTGGATCTGTCCGACAACGAATTGATGGATTTGCTCCTCGCGCGCAAGGAGCCGGAGGAAGGACTCGCGCTGCCGCACGTGCTGGCGTTGCTCGACAGGCTGCGCCGGGCGTGAAGCACCGCTGCCCTTCATGCTTGATTAACGACCATTCGTCAAAGGAAGACAAATGACTCAAACCGATCTCAAGGCTACGCTGTCGTTCAGCGACGGCACGCCTTCCATCGACTTTCCGATCTACAAGGGCACGATGGGTCCGGAAGTCATGGACATCCGCAAGCTTTACGCGGGAACCGACAAGTTCACCTACGATCCGGGGTTCATGTCGACCGCTTCCTGCAACTCCGCGATCACCTACATCGACGGCGACAAGGGCGAACTGCTGTACCGCGGCTACCCGATCGAGCAACTGGCGGTGCACTGCGACTTCCTCGAAACCTGCTACCTGCTGCTGAACGGCGAACTGCCGAACGCCGAGCAGAAGCAGAATTTCGTGAACACCGTCACCAAGCACACGATGGTGCACGAGCAGATGCAGTTCTTCTACCGGGGCTTCCGCCGCGACGCGCATCCGATGGCAGTGCTGGTCGGCACCGTCGGCGCACTGTCCTCGTTCTACCATGACTCGCTCGACATCAACGACCCGCATCATCGGGAAGTGTCGGCGATCCGGCTGATCGGCAAGCTGCCGACGCTGGTGGCGATGGCGTACAAATATTCGATCGGCCAGCCGTTCATGTACCCGCGCAACGATTTGTCGTACAGCGCGAATTTCATGCGCATGATGTTCGCCAACCCGTGCGAGGACTACAAGGTCAACGACGTGCTGGTGCGCGCGCTCGATCGCATCCTGATCCTGCACGCCGACCACGAGCAGAACGCGTCGACCTCGACGGTGCGCCTGGCGGGCTCGTCCGGCGCCAATCCGTTCGCCTGCATCGCCGCCGGCATCGCCTGCCTTTGGGGCCCGGCGCACGGCGGCGCGAACGAAGCCGCGCTCAACATGCTGCAAGACCTGCAGAAGCAGGGCGGTGTCGAGCGCATCGGCGAATTCATCACGCAGGTCAAGGACAAGAACTCGAACGTCAAGCTGATGGGTTTCGGCCATCGGGTCTACAAGAACTACGATCCGCGCGCCAAGTTGATGCGCGAAACCTGCTACGAAGTGCTGAACGAACTGGGACTGCACGACGATCCGCTGTTCAAGCTGGCGATGGCGCTGGAGAAGATCGCGCTCGAGGACGACTACTTCGTGCAGCGCAAGCTGTATCCGAACGTCGATTTCTACTCGGGAATCGTGCAGTCCGCGTTGGGCATCCCGGTCTCGCTGTTCACCGGCATTTTCGCGATGGCGCGCACCGTCGGCTGGATCGCCCAATGGAACGAGATGATCTCGGACCCGGAGCAGAAGATCGGCCGTCCGCGCCAGTTGTACGTGGGTTCGCCGCGCCGCGACGTGCCGCCGATGGCGCAGCGTGGTTGAGATGTCACGATGACAGAAAAAGGCGGACCTTGCGGTCCGCTTTTTTTGTTACTTAAACTGAATATGCTATTCTCTGAAAGTCAATTCACTTCAGCGTAAAACCGCTCCCAACCCGGCTCCTTCCCCCACAACTTGAACTGCGATCCGCTAACCGGTCAGGCCGTGTCGCGGAAGGTTAGATCAACCCGCTAATCTCGCGAAACGCGAAGAAAGGTGAGCAAGATGATGCAGCAGTACCAGTCCAATTCGTACCTTTTCGGCGGCAATGCGCCGTACATCGAGGAGCTGTACGAAGCCTATCTGAACAATCCCGGTTCGGTCCCCGACAACTGGCGTTCGTATTTCGACGCCATGCAGCACGTGCCTGCGGTCGATGGCTCGGAGCGCCCGGACGTCGCGCACGCCCCGGTGGTCGCCTCGTTCGCTCAGCGCGCCAAGCAGGGTCCGATCCGCACCGTGGTCGCGTCGACCGACGTCGAGATGGGACGCAAGCGCGTCGCCGTCACCCAGCTGATCTCCGCCTACCGCTTCCTCGGCAACCGCTGGGCCAATCTCGACCCGCTGCAGCGCCAGGAGCGGCAGGCCATTCCCGAGCTGGAGCCGAATTTCTACGGGTTCACCGATGCCGACATGGACACGGTGTTCACCATCAGCAACACTTATTTCGGCCCCGAAAACGCGACGCTGCGCGACCTGCTCAACGCACTGCGCGACACCTATTGCCGCAACATCGGCGCCGAGTTCATGTACATGAGCGATCCGGCGCAGAAGCGCTGGCTCCAGGAGCGGCTCGAATCGACCCGCTCAACGCCGAATTTCTCCACTGAAAAGCGCAAGCACATCCTGGAACGCCTGACCGCGGCCGAAGGACTGGAGCGCTACCTGCACACCAAGTACGTCGGCCAGAAACGCTTTTCGCTCGAAGGCGGCGAGAGCTTCATCACCTCGCTCGATGAAACCATCCAGCGCGCCGGCGAGCAGGGCGTGCAGGAAATCGTGATCGGCATGGCGCACCGCGGCCGGCTGAACGTGCTGGTCAACATCCTCGGCAAGATGCCGCAGGACCTGTTTGCCGAGTTCGAGGGCAAGCACGCGGACGATCTGCCGGCAGGCGACGTCAAGTACCACCAGGGCTTCTCGTCGGACATCAGCACGCTCGGCGGTCCGGTGCACCTGTCGCTCGCATTCAATCCGTCCCACCTGGAGATCGTCAATCCGGTCGTCGAAGGTTCGGTCAAGGCGCGCATGGACCGTCGCGGCGACCACGATGGTTCGCAAGTGCTGCCGATCCTGGTGCACGGCGATGCGGCTTTCGCCGGGCAGGGCGTCGTGATGGAAACCCTGAACCTCGCGCAGACCCGCGGCTACGGCACCGGCGGCACGGTGCACATCGTCATCAACAACCAGATCGGCTTCACCACCTCGGATCCGCGCGATTCGCGCTCGACGCTGTACTGCTCCGACGTGGTCAAGATGATCGAGGCGCCGACCCTGCACGTGAACGGCGACGACCCGGAAGCGGTCGTGTTCGCCACCCAGATCGCGCTCGATTTCCGCATGACCTTCAAAAAGGACATCGTGGTCGACATCGTCTGCTTCCGCAAGCTCGGCCACAACGAGCAGGACACGCCGGCGCTGACCCAGCCGCTGATGTACAAGAAGATCGGCAAGCATCCGGGCACGCGCAAGGTCTATGCCGACAAGCTCGCGACCCAGGGCACGATCCCGGCGGAAGCCGGCGACGAGATGGTCAAGGCGTATCGCGACGCGCTGGACGCCGGCCGCCGCACGATCGATCCGGTCATCTCGAATTTCAAGAGCAAGTACGCGGTCGACTGGATGCCGTTCCTGAACCGGAAATGGACCGATGCCGCCGACACCGCGGTGCCGCTGGCCGAACTGAAGCGCCTCGCGGCGCGCATCACGACCACGCCGGAACACTTCAAGATCCACCCGCTGGTCGAAAAGGTGCTCGGCGACCGCGCCGCGATGGGCCGCGGCGAGATGAATCTCGACTGGGGCATGGGCGAGCATCTCGCGTATGCATCACTGGTCTCGTCCGGCTACGCGGTGCGCCTGACCGGTCAGGACGCCGGCCGCGGCACCTTCGTGCACCGCCACTCGGTGCTGCACGACCAGAACCGTGAGCGCTGGGACGCCGGCACCTACGTGCCGCTGCAGAACGTCGCGGAAAACCAGGCGCCGTTCACCGTGATCGACTCGGTGCTGTCGGAAGAGGCGGTGCTTGGCTTCGAGTACGGCTACTCGACTGCGGAACCCAACACGCTGACCATCTGGGAAGCGCAGTTCGGCGACTTTGCCAACGGCGCGCAGGTGGTGATCGACCAGTTCATCAGCTCCGGCGAAGTGAAGTGGGGCCGCGCCTCGGGTCTGGTGATGATGCTGCCGCACGGCTACGAGGGCCAGGGACCGGAACACTCTTCCGCACGCCTCGAGCGCTACCTCCAGCTCTGCGCCGACAACAACATGCAGGTGGTGCAGCCGACCACGGCCGCGCAGATTTTCCACCTGCTGCGCCGGCAGATGATTCGCCTGTTCCGCAAGCCGCTGGTGATCATGACGCCGAAGTCGCTGCTGCGGAACAAGGACGCCGGCTCGCCGCTGTCGGATCTCGCCAAGGGTGGGTTCCAGACGGTGATCGGCGAGACGGACGACGCCATCGACGTCCGCAAGGTCAAGCGGATCGTCGCCTGCTCGGGCAAGGTGTATTACGACCTCGTGAATGCACGCAAGGAGCGCGGCCAGAACGACGTCGCGATCATCCGCGTCGAGCAGTTGTACCCGTTCCCGCACAAGGCGTTCGCCGCGGAACTGCGGAAATTCCCGAACTTCACCGAACTGGTGTGGGCGCAGGACGAGCCGCAGAACCAGGGCGCGTGGTTCCAGATCCAGCACAACATCTTCGAGAACCTCGAGGACGGTCAGAAACTGGCCTACGCCGGCCGCCCGGCCAGCGCGTCCCCGGCTGTCGGTTACTACGACAAGCACTACGCGCAGCAGAAGGCGTTGATCGACACCGCGTTCTCGAAGCTGAAGGGCTTCGTGCTCACCAAATAAACACCCGGCGGCGTACCAGAAGCTGGCGCGCCGTGCCCGGCATCGGGGATCGCGTTGAAAAGGGAAATTGATGAGATGACCGTCAGGCTAGGCGCAAAACGGAGCAAGGGTTGACCCCTTGCGAGTATTTGCAACGACGCATGGCAGTCATCTCATCGGTTTCCCTCAACGCGATCCTCGATGCCGGGCACCACAACAAACCGAAACGGAGCGTTACATGGCAATCATTGAAGTCAAGGTCCCGCAGCTGTCCGAATCCGTCGCCGAAGCGACGCTGCTGCAGTGGCACAAGAAGGTCGGCGACAAGGTGGCGCGCGACGAGAACCTGATCGACATCGAGACCGACAAGGTCGTGCTCGAGCTGCCGTCGCCGGATGCCGGCGTCATCACCCAGGTCGTCAAGGCCGATGGCAGCACCGTCGTCGCGGGCGAAGTGATCGCGATCCTCGACACCGAGGCATCGGCCGGCGTCGCGCAGGCGGCGGTGACCGATCTGCCCACGCCGGCGCAGGCCGCGCCGGTGACCCAGCAACCGACGGCACAGGCGCCGAAAGCCGCGGGCGTGGCCATGCCCGCCGCGGCCAAGATGATGGCCGACAACAGCATGGCAGCCGGGCAGGTCGCCGGCACCGGCCGCGACGGCCGCGTCACCAAGGGCGACGTGATCAACGCGCTCGAACAGAAACCGGCAACGCAGCCCGCGGCGAAACCTGCGCCGATCCCGACGCCGGCGCCGAAGCCCGCGCTCCAGCAAGTCGCCGCGCCGGTCAACCTGAACAACCTGGCCAACCGTCCCGAAGAACGCGTGCCGATGAGCCGCCTGCGCGCGCGCATCGCCGAGCGCCTGCTGCAGTCGCAGGCGACCAACGCGATCCTGACGACGTTCAACGAAGTCAACATGCAGCCGGTCATGGACCTGCGCGCCAAGTACAAGGTCAAGTTCGAGAAGGAGCACGGCGTCAAGCTC
This sequence comes from Burkholderiaceae bacterium, assembly GCA_051955575.1. Taxonomy (GTDB): domain Bacteria; phylum Pseudomonadota; class Gammaproteobacteria; order Burkholderiales; family Burkholderiaceae_D; genus JBQCGO01. Next base: position 16,095 of record JBQCGO010000120.1, on the reverse strand, counting down.
GGCTTCATGTCGTTCTTCGTCAAGGCGGCGGTCGCGGCCCTGAAGAAGTACCCGGTCATCAATGCATCGGTGGACGGCAACGACATCGTTTACCACGGCTACTTCGACATCGGCATCGCGGTCGGCTCGCCGCGCGGCCTGGTGGTGCCGGTGCTGCGCGACGCCGACCAGATGTCGATCGCCGACATCGAGAAGAAGATCGGCGAGTTCGGCGCCAAGGCCAAGGAAGGCAAGCTGACCATCGAGGAACTGACCGGCGGCACCTTCTCGATTTCCAATGGCGGCACCTTCGGCTCGATGCTGTCGACGCCGATCATCAACCCGCCGCAGTCGGCGATCCTCGGCGTGCACGCGACCAAGGAGCGGCCGGTGGTCGAGAACGGCCAGATCGTGATCCGCCCGATGAACTACCTGGCGATGTCCTACGATCACCGGATCATCGACGGCCGCGAAGCGGTGCTGGGCCTGGTGGCGATGAAGGAAGCGCTGGAAGATCCGGCGCGGCTGTTGCTGGACCTCTGATCGGCCTCTGATCCCTGATCGGACGATGCCCGGTGTCGGCGCGATGCGCGCGCCGGCATCGTCCTTTCGCACAACACGCTGGAGAAACAATGAGCAAACAGTTTGACGTGGTGGTGATCGGCGGCGGCCCCGGCGGTTACATCGCGGCGATCCGCGCCGCGCAACTCGGCTTCTCGACGGCCTGCATCGACGAGTGGAAGAACGAAAAGGGCGGTCCGGCGCCCGGCGGCACCTGCACCAACGTCGGATGCATTCCGTCGAAGGCGCTGCTGCAATCCTCGGAGAACTACGAGCATGCCGGGCACGCGTTCGCGGACCACGGCATCGAGATGCAGGGACTGTCGCTGAATCTCGGCAAGATGCTGGGCCGCAAGAACACGGTGGTGAAGCAGAACAACGACGGCATTCTGTATCTGTTCAAGAAGAACAAGGTCACCTTCTTCCACGGCCGCGGCTCGCTGGTCAAGCGCGACGGCGAGCAGACCGTCGTCGCGGTGTCCGGTGCGACCGAGGAAACCCTGACGGCGAAGCAGGTGGTGATCGCGACCGGCTCGAACGCCCGCGCGCTGCCCGGCGCGCCGTTCGACGAAAAACTGATCCTGTCCAACACCGGCGCGCTGGCGATGGATTCCGTGCCGAAGCGGCTCGGCGTGATCGGCGCCGGCGTGATTGGCCTGGAGATGGGCAGCGTCTGGCGCCGTCTCGGCGCCGAGGTCACGATCCTCGAAGCGATGCCGACCTTCCTCGCCGCGGTCGACGAGCAGATCGCCAAGGAGGCGCAGAAAGTGTTCGCCAAGCAGGGCCTGGCGATCCACCTCGGCGTCAAGCTGGGCGCGATCACCGCCGGCAAGAAGGACGTCGCGGTCGAATACGCGGACGCGGCGGGCAATGCGCAGAAGGCGACCTTCGATCGGCTGATCGTCTCGATCGGCCGCGTGCCGAACACCGAGGGTTTGAACGCGGGCGCCGTCGGCCTCGAACTCGACGAGCGCGGCTTCGTCAAGGTCGACGCCGAATGCCGCACCAACCTGCCGAACGTCTGGGCGATCGGCGACGTGGTGCGCGGCCCGATGCTGGCGCACAAGGCGGAAGAAGAGGGCGTCGCGGTGGCGGAGCGCATCGCCGGGCAGCACGGCCATGTGAACTTCGACACGATTCCGTGGGTCATCTACACATCGCCGGAAATCGCCTGGGTCGGCAAGACGGAGCAGCAGTTGAAGAACGACAAGATCGCCTACCGTGCCGGCAGCTTCCCCTTCCTCGCCAACGGCAGGGCGCGGGCGCTCGGCGACACGACCGGCATGGTGAAGATCCTGGCCGATGCTCGCACCGACGAAATCCTCGGCGTGCACATGATCGGCCCGATGGTGTCGGAACTGATTTCCGAGGCGGTCACCGCGATGGAATTCAAGGCGTCGTCCGAAGACATCGCCCGGATCTGCCACGCCCATCCTTCGCTCGCCGAGGCGACGAAGGAAGCCGCCCTCGCGGTCGACAAGCGGGCGCTGAACTTCTAGGGAGTCGCATGATGCGCCGCTCGATCCCGCCGGTCTGGTTGTTGTCCCTCTTCGTGGCCGCTTGCGCGACGACCAGCAGCGATCCGGGAGTGCTGACCGTCGAGACGGCCAGCAACGGCGCCGCCATCGAGGGCGCAACCTGCGCGGTCACGACCAGCGCCGGCAACTGGACCGTCAAGACGCCGGCCCAGGTCGAAGTCGGCGCACCGAGCGGCGATCTGCGCATCGTCTGCGACAAACCGGGTTACCGCACGTCGCAATACGAATACCGCAACGATTACGCGACGGGCGGATCGGGCGTCGGCATCGGCCTGGGAGGCGGCAGCGGCGGCGTCGGATTCGGCTTGAGTCTCCCGATCGGCGGGCGTCCGGTCGGCAGCTATCCGTCCCGGATCGTGGTCGAGATGAATCCTTCCTAGAACAATTCAGACTTACATTCCGGCGAGCAAGGCTCGCCGATTTTTTTGCCGGATCCCAAGCCGCGGCCGAGGCGCGCGGTATCGAACCGGCAGCTTGGAAACGCGCATTGCACGCCAGGCGGAAAGACGGCAATTCCCGATGAATGTCACCGAGTTCTACGAAAACGCGCTGCGTCAGCGGCAGTACCAGCCGGACGACGCGCAACTGCGCGCGGTCGCGCGGCTGCAGCAGGCCTACGACGAGTGGGTCGCGTTCAAGCAGCAGCGCAGCAATTCGTTCAAGCGCCTGATCAACCGGCCCCAGGTGCCGCGCGGCGTGTACATGTGGGGCGGCGTCGGGCGCGGCAAGTCGTTCCTGATGGACAGTTTCTATGCCGTGGTCCCGGTGGTGCGCAAGACGCGGCTGCATTTCCACGAGTTCATGCGCGACGTCCACCGCCAGCTCGATACGTTGAAGGGCATGGCGGACCCGCTCGATGAAGTCGCGCGGCGCGCGGCCAAGCGCTACCGGTTGATCTGCTTCGACGAGTTTCACGTGTCCGACATCGCCGATGCGATGATTCTCTACAACCTGCTGAAAGCCATGTTCGATAACGGCGTGTCGTTCGTGATGACGTCGAACTACGAGCCGAAGACGCTGTATCCCGAAGGCCTGCATCGCGACAGGATGCTGCCGACGATCAGGCTGCTTGAAGAGCGGATGGACATCCTCAACGTCGATGCCGGCAACGACTACCGCAAGCGCGCGCTGGAACAGGTGCAGGCCTATCACGTGCCGTTGAATGCGGAAACCGATCGCGCGCTGCGGCACGCGTTTGCGTGCATCGCCGATACCGAGGACGAGGATCCGCGGCTGCACATCGAGGCGCGCGAGCTGCGGGCGCTGCGCCGCGCGGGCGGCGTGGTCTGGTTCGATTTCGCCACGCTTTGCGGCGGCCCTCGCTCGCAGAACGACTACCTCGAGATCGCCAGCCGCTTCCACACGGTGGTCCTGTCCGGCGTGCCGAAGATGTCGGCCGCGATGTCGTCGGAGGCGCGGCGCTTCACCTGGCTGGTCGACGTGTTCTACGATCACCGGATCAAGCTCATCATGTCGGCCGAGGCAATGCCGGACGAGCTCTACACGACCGGCGTGCTGGCCAACGAATTCCACCGCACCGTATCCCGTATCATCGAGATGCAATCCCGCGAATACATGGAATCGGAGCGCCGCCTATGATCCGCCGAATCACTTTCCGCCTGCCGCCGTCCGCGCTCCGTTTCGCCGTCCGCGCGGCGTTCGTGCTGGGCGGGGCGTCCGCGGCTTTCGCGGCCGACCACGACAAGACGGAAGCGACCCGGATCGACTCGCGCGCGCAAGCGGACCAGACCCTGGCCGACACCGCTGCGGCGCGCAAGGAAGTCGAGATTCACTTCGCCGACGAGAGCCGCGGTTGCCAGCAGCGTTTCTTCGCCACGTCCTGCCTCGACGACGCGAAGGAGCGGCGCCGCGCGGCGTTGAAGGAAATCCGCGCGCGCGAGATCGCGGCCGACGCCTACCTGCGCCGCGAACGGGCCGACGAGCGCGACGCCGCGCTGCGCAAGAAAGCGGAAGACGACGCGGCCCGCCGGGCCGAAGCGCCGCCACCGAAGCCGCGGCCCGAGCCGCGTGCCGAGCGCGAGTCCCAGCCGACCGGCCGTCCGGCCCAATCCGATCACGTTCATCTGCCGTCCGGCCCGACGCGGCCGCCTCGCGAGGCGACCAAGAAGCCACAACCATCGGCAGCCGACCTCGCCGCTGAAGCCGCCAGGCGTGCCGAGAACGTGAAGGCTTACGAGGAAAAGGCGCGCGAATCGGCGCAGCGGCAGCGCGAGATCGCGGAGAAGAAGCGGCAGAAGGCGAAGGAGGAGGGCAAGCCGATTCCCCATGGGCCCGCCGAACTGCCGCCGATCGAAGAGCCGACGTACCGGATCGACGCGATGCCGAAGTCCGGGACGCCTTGACCGCCGGTAGCGGCTATACCGCGCGCCGCATTTTCTGCGCCGCGTAGGACTTCGGCGCTTCCACCGGCGGGACCAGTTTCACCACCGCCAGCGTGCAGTTGTCCCCCTGGCTGCCGCGCGCGCGTCCGCGGGCCTTGCCGATCAGCATCTCGGCGGCGTCGCGCGGCCGGTTCATCGCGATCGCCGCGCCCATCTCCACCTCGCTCAGGTATTGCCACACGCCGTCGGAACAGAGCAGGAAGGCGTCGCCCGCCTTGAGCGCGCCGCAACGGTCGATCGATATGGCTGGCTCGGTGCGTCTGGCGCCCAGCGCATTGGTCAGCACATGGGCGAGCCGATGGCGCCGGGCTTCCTCGCGCGCGATGCGGCCTTCGGCCAGCAGCTTTTCGACGTAGGAATGATCGATGGTGCGGCCGACGCAGTTCGGTCCCTCGAAACGGTAGAGCCGCGAATCCCCGACGTGCGCCCAGACCGCTTCGCCGCCGGGCGTCAGAACCAGCGCCACCATGGTGCTGTGCGGTTCCTTCTCGGTCGACAGCGCACTCAGGCGGATGACGGTATGGGCTTCCTTCGCGATCGTCGTCAGCAGAGCCTCGACGCCGTCCGTCACGGGCGAAAACGTCTCGAAGCTGTGCCGGGCGGTCTGCACGACCTGTTCGGCCGCCATCGCGCCGCCGGTCTTGCCGCCCATGCCGTCGGCAAGAACCGCCATCATGTAACCCGGCGCTTTCGGCGCGCCGAACAGGGCGACCCGATCCTGCTGTTCGGCGCGGTCACCGATGTGCTGCCCGGTACCTGCCTCGATCCTGTATTGGCTCATTGTGTCAGGTGGATTACACTGCTGCTTTCTTGAACACAGCAAAAGTTCGACTGGTCCCGCGTCCGTTCGTCGCCATGCGCCGACATGCCGCAAGAATCATGACATTGACGTGCGGAAACAATTATGGCTTATCCGGAGCATCTTCAACAGCGCATCGTCGAACTCGAGGTCGAGCACCGCGATCTCGACGCGGTCATCGACGCGCTGATCCAGGGCGGTCACCACGAGGATCTGCAGTTGCGCCGGTTGAAAAAGCGCAAGCTCCAGTTGAAGGACCACATCGCGCTGCTGAAGATGCAACTGGTGCCGGACATCCCCGCTTGAGTCCGCCCGTCCCGCCCGCATATGTGACGGGATGGCGTGACGCATGAAACCTGCCCTTTCCCTTCCCCTCGATCCGAACCACCCGACCGACTCCGCCGAGAGCGTCGCCGGCGCGCATGCGCACGACGGCGACATCGGGCGCGTGTTCGGCGACGGCGGACTGCTCGGCGCCGCGATTCCCGGCTACCGGCCACGCCAGGCGCAGATCGACATGGCCAAGGCAATCGCCGACGCGATCGACGGCCGCACCACGCTGGTGGCCGAGGCCGGCACCGGCACCGGCAAGACCTTCGCTTATCTCGTCCCGGCGCTGCTCTGGGGCGGCAAGACGATCGTCTCGACCGGCACCAAGAACCTGCAGGACCAGCTGTATTTTCGCGACATCCCGACGGTGCGCAAGGCGCTCGCCGCGCCCGTCTCGGTCGCGCTGCTGAAGGGCCGCGCGAACTACGTCTGCCACTTCCACCTCGAGCGCACGCTGCAGAACGGCCGCCTGACCGCGCGCGAGGACGTCGGCTACCTGCGCGACATTTCCCGCTTCATGAAAACCACCCAGTCCGGCGACAAGGCCGAGCTGTCGAAGGTGCCGGAAAACGCGCCGGTCTGGAACGTGGTCACGTCGACGCGGGACACCTGTCTCGGCGCCGAGTGCCAGTACTACCAGGACTGTTTCGTGATGAAGGCGCGCAAGGAGGCGCAGCAGGCCGACGTGGTAGTGGTGAACCATCACCTGTTCTTCGCCGACGTGGCGCTGAAGGACACCGGCGTGGCCGAACTGCTGCCATCGGCGAACACGGTGATCTTCGACGAGGCGCATCAGTTGCCCGACACCGCGACGCTGTTTTTCGGGGAAACCGTCTCGACCTCGCAAGTCATCGACCTGTGCCGGGACGCGCTGGCCGAAGGCCTCGCCCATGCGCGCGACGGCGCCGACTGGAGCCGCCTGACGACCGCGGCGGAACGCGCCGCGCGCGACCTGCGGCTGGTGTTTCCGCAGGATTCGATTCGCCTCGCCATCGACCAGATCGCGCCGTCGAGCCAGTTCTTTCCGGCGCTGGCGACCTTGCGCGAGCAGCTTGCGAATCTGCGTGCGGTGCTCGATGCCCAGGCCGAGCGGGCCGAGACCATCGAACAGTGCCGGACGCGCGCCGTGAGCCTCGAGGCGCAGCTGGAGGAATGGACGGCGGGCGCCGGCGAGCCGCCGGCCGACGGCCAGGAGCGCATCCTCTGGGTCGAGGCGTTCGCCTCGTCGCTGCAACTGCACCGCACGCCGCTGTCGATCGCGCCAATCTTCAACCGGCAGCGCGAAGGCACGCCGCGCGCCTGGATCTTCGCCTCGGCCACGCTCGCGGTGAAGCAGGACTTCACTCACTACAACTCGCGCATGGGCCTGTGGGACGAGCCGTCCCGGTCCTGGCCCAGCCCGTTCGACTACGGCAGCCAGGCGCTGCTGTACGCACCGACCGGACTGCCCGCGCCGAACTCGCCGCAGTACACCGACGCGGCGGTCGACGCGGCGCTGCCGGCCATCATCGCCGCCGGCGGCCGCACCTTCTTCCTGTGCACCACGCTGCGCGCGGTCAACCGTGTCGCGGAGCGATTGCGCGAGGAATTCGCACGGCGTCGCCTGCCTTACCCGCTGATGGTGCAGGGCGAAGCCGGGCGCACCGAATTGCTGGACCGTTTCCGCGCGGCCGGCAACGGCGTGCTGATCGGCAGCCAGAGCTTCTGGGAAGGCGTCGACGTGCGCGGCGATGCGCTGTCGCTGGTGGTGATCGACAAGCTGCCGTTCGCGCCGCCCGACGACCCGGTGCTGGCCGCGCGGCTGCAGGCGCTGGAGAAGAAGGGCTTGAACGGCTTCCTGCACCACCAGCTGCCGGAAGCGATCATCACACTGAAACAGGGCGCGGGCCGGCTGATCCGCGACGAGACCGATCGCGGCGTCCTGATGATCTGCGACCCGCGCCTGGTCGGCAAACCCTACGGCCGCCGGATCTGGCAGAGCCTGCCGCCGTTCAAGCGGACCCGCGAGATCGAGGCGGTACGCGCATTCTTCGCGGGCGACGCTGCAGACGGGAACGAGGAAAGGGACCAGGAGCGGGACGAGGAAGCGCCGGCTGCCTGAGGCCGGCTCACCGGCCCGGCTCGATCACGATCTTTCCCGTCACCCGGCGTGCCGCCATGTCGGACAGCGCCTGCGCCGTCTCTGCCAGCGAATAGCGCGCGGAAACGTGCGGCCGGATCCGGCCATCGGCGAACCAGGCCAGCAGCGTATCGAGCGCCGCCCGGTGCACCGACGGCTCGCGGCGCACGAAATCCCCCCAGAACACGCCGACCAGCGACGCGCCCTTGAGCAGCGCCAGGTTCCACGGCAGCCGGGGAATGCCGCCGCTGGCGAACCCCACCACCAGGTAACGGCCGCGCCACGCGATCGAGCGGAACGCGGGTTCGGCAGGCTCGCCGCCGACCGGGTCGAACACCACGTCCGGTCCGGCGCCGTTGGTGGCCTCGCGGATCGCGCCACGCAGTTCGGCCGCCGCGTAGTCGATCGTCTCGTCCGCGCCGTGCTGCCGGCAGAGCGCGAGCTTGCCGGGTGATGACGCGGCCGCGATCACGCGGGCGCCGAGCGCCTTGCCGATCTCGATGGCGGCAAGTCCGACGCCGCCGGCCGCGCCGAGCACGAGCAGAGTCTCACCAGCGCCCAGTCGCGCCCGGTCGGCCAGCGAGTGGTAGGCGGTGCCGTAGGCCAGCAGCAGCGACGCGGCGACGTCGGATGGCATGCCTTGGGGCACCTTGACGATCGCCTCGGCCGGTACGACAGCGCGCTCGGCGAACGCGCCGTGTCCGACGTAGGCCATCACGCGCTCGCCCGGCGCGATGCCCGTCACGTCGTCGCCGACCGCGCGCACGACGCCGGCCAGTTCGCAGCCCGGCGAGAAGGGCAGCAGCGGCTTGAACTGGTATTTGTCCTGGATGACCAGCACATCGGGAAAGTTGACGCCGGCGGCCTCCACCTCGACGACGACCTCGCCGGCTCGCGGTACCGGATCGGCGATCGTTTCGACGGTCAATGACTCGGGCGGTCCCCAGCGGCGGCACATGACGGCTTTCATCGGGATGTCTCCATGGCGTAGAAACAACGGATCGGCAAGACTGCCGATTATGGCCCGGAATGCGACACCGGACGGCCGGAGAGCGAGGTTGCTTCGGGTAAAATCGGCAGCATGAAAATACTGGTCAGCAACGACGACGGCTATCTCGCACCGGGCCTGGCGGCGCTTGCCGAGGCGCTGTCCGCGATCGCCGAGGTCACGGTCATCGCGCCCGAGGCGAACCGCTCCGGTTGCTCGAATTCGCTGACGCTGGACCGGCCGCTGTCGGTACATCGCGCGGCGAACGGCTTCCATTTCGTCAACGGCACGCCTTCCGACTGCGTCCACATCGCGCTCTCGCAACTGCTCGACGCGCCGCCCGACATGGTGGTTTCTGGCATCAACCAGGGGCAGAACATGGGCGACGACACGCTGTATTCCGGCACCGTCGCCGCCGCGATGGAAGGCTACCTGTTCGGTATCCCGGCGATTGCGTTTTCCCAGGTCGAGAAAGGCTGGCGCGAACTCGACGCGGCGGCGCGCGTCGCGCGCGAGATCGTGCAGCGCGAGGGCAACCTCCTGTCCCGTCCGTATCTGCTCAACGTCAACATCCCGAGCCGGCGGTACGAGGAACTCGGTCCGGTGCGAATCACGCGGCTGGGCAAGCGCCACGTCTCCGAACCGGTGATCCGCACACAAGACCCGTACGGCCGCGAAATCTTCTGGATCGGCCAGGCCGGCAAGGCCAAGGACGCCGGCGAAGGCACCGATTTCCATGCCACCGCCGCCGGACACGTATCGGTGACGCCGCTGCAGATCGACCTGACCCATGCCGCGCAAGTGGAATTGTTGAGGAAGACGTGGCATGAGCGATAAGCCCAGGCGGTTTCCATTGCCGCTGTCCTCGGTCGCCGGCAACAACGATGCGGCAAAGCGCAACGGACCGGAGACGGTGCGGCAGACCGCGATGCAGAACGCATTGCGTCACGACGCGGCCCGCCGCGCGCTGGCTGCCTCACCGACGCCGCCGCGACCGGCGGTGGCGCTGCGCGCCACGCAGACTCAGGGACAAGGGTCGCTGGTGTCCGGGCCGGTGCGGCGGGCGATGGTCGAGCGGATCGCCGCGCGCGGTGTGCGCCATCCGGCGGTGCTGGCGGCCATGGAGACGGTGCCAAGGCACCTGTTCATCGACGCGGGACTGGCAAGCCAGGCCTACATCGACGCGTCACTGCCGATTGGCCACCAGCAGACGATTTCCCAGCCATACATCGTCGCGCGGATGATCGAGACGCTGTGCGAGGGTGTTCCCGGCGGCCGGCCCGCCCGCGTGCTGGAGATCGGCACCGGCTGCGGCTACCAGGCCGCGGTCCTGGCGCAGGTGGCGGCGGAAGTCTATTCGATCGAGCGGATCCGGGGACTGCACGAACTGGCCAAGACCAACCTGCGCCCGATGCGCATTCCCAACCTCCGACTGCATTACGGGGATGGTATGCTTGGCCTCCCGCAAGCGGCACCGTTCGACGGTATCATTCTGGCCGCGGCCGGGCTCGACGTGCCGCAGACGCTGATCGAGCAACTCGCCGTCGGCGGCCGGCTGGTGGCGCCCGTCGGCGCCGACCGGCAAGTCCTGCAACTGATCCAGCGCACCGGCAAGTCGGAATGGTCGCGCTCGACGCTCGAGGACTGCCACTTCGTGCCGCTCCGTCCCGGCACCATGCCCTGATCCCGGGGCAAGTCATGTTGAATCCTAGAAGAATGAAGATTACGCGTTTTTCCATCGTTCTCGCCGCAATCGCCCTCATGGCGGCCTGCTCGACGCCGCGCCGCCCGGCGCCGGTCGTCGAGCGCGCCGGCGCGTCGGAGTCGTCGCGCGCCGCGGCGGCCGAGACGAAGGGGATGTACACCGTCAGAAAGGGCGATACGCTCTACCGGATCGCGCTGGAATTCGGGCAGAACTACCGGGACCTGGTCGCCTGGAACAATCTCGCCAATCCGAACGACATCAAGGTCGGCCAGGTCCTGCGCGTCGCGCCGCTGGAAGCCGGCACGCCGAACGGCGTGCAGGTCGCCAGCATTCCGCCGTCGGGCGTGGAGGTCAAGTCGATCGGCAACGCATCTTCCGCATCTTCGTCCGCATCTTCGTCCTCTTCCGCCGCGACCGGTCCGGCATCTTCCGGAGCGATGACGAAAACCGGCCCGCGGGGTGAAAAACGTCCCTATTCAGAGACTGCGCTGGCCGAACTGCAGAAGCCCGACACCGAGGGCGGTGCAGCGCCGACGGCTCCGCCCGCACCGCCGCCGATCGCCAAGGTCGCACCGCCGGCGCAGGAAAAACCGGCCCCGGCCCCGATTGGAGACGATGACGCACTGGCCTGGATCTGGCCCGCGGAGGGCCGCATCGCGACCGCTTTCGACGACAGCAAGAAGGGCATCGACATCGCCGGGCGCAGCGGCCAGCCGGTAGTCGCCGCCGCCGCCGGCAAGGTGATGTACGCCGGCAGCGGCATCCGCGGCTACGGCAACCTGGTCATCATCAAGCACACCAACAACCTGCTGTCCGCCTACGCGCACAACAAGACCATCCTGGTCAAGGAAGGCCAGACCGTGGCGCGCGGCCAGAAGATCGCCGAGATGGGCAATTCCGACACCGATTCGGTCAAGCTCCATTTCGAGATCCGGCAGCAGGGCAAGCCGGTCGATCCGATGCGCTTTCTTCCCGGTCGATGATGAGCCGATCCTCCCGCCACGACCGCGACAGGACGATGGACGTTTCCGGCGACGATGACGGCGTCGGCGAGGGCGGCCTGCCCGACCCGGAGACGGACGGCGTTGACGAAGACGGCGCCGCGCGCGAGCCCGCCGCCACAGTCGCCGCTGGCAGCGAGCTCGACGAGATCAAGACCGTGCTGGCGGCCGAACTGTCGACCGACGCCACGCAGCATTACCTGAACCAGATCGGCACCCGTCATCTGCTGAGCGTCGAGGAAGAAGTGCGTTACGCGACGCTGGCCAAGCAGGGCGATTTCGCGGCGCGGCAGAAAATGATCGAGCACAACCTGCGTCTGGTCGTCTCGATCGCCAAGCATTACATCAACCGCGGCGTGGTGCTGCTCGACCTGATCGAGGAAGGCAATCTCGGGTTGATGCGCGCGATCGACAAGTTCGAGCCCGAGCGCGGCTTCCGTTTCTCGACCTACGCGACCTGGTGGATCCGCCAAAGCATCGCGCGCGCGATCATGAACCAGGCGCGCACGGTTCGGCTGCCGGTGCACATGGTGCGCGAATTGAATCTCGTGCTGCGCGCCAAGTTCCACCTGGAGGCGCAGCACCGCGACGGCAAGGAAGCGTCGATCGAGGACATCGCGCATCTCGCCGACCGTTCGATCGAGGACGTGCAGGATATCCTGTCGTTGTCCGAGCACCCGACCTCGCTCGACGCGCCGCTCGACGGCGATCCGCAATCGAGCCTGATGGACATGCTGCCCGGCAATGCCGACGAGGGGCCGGACAATCGCGCCGCGCAGCACGAGATCACGTTGCTGCTGCACGACTGGCTGTCCCAGTTGCCAGTCAAGCAGCGCACCGTCATTCTGCGACGCTTCGGGCTCGGCAACGACGACCCGGCGACATTGGAAGAACTCGCGGTCGAGATGGGCATCACCCGCGAGCGGGTGCGCCAGATCCAGCAGGAAGCGCTGATGAAATTGAAGCGCGCGCTGAATGCGCGCGGCGTCGGGCGGGAGGCGCTGCCGTGACGCCGATCCTGGTGTTCGACATCGAGACGATTCCCGACGTGTCGGGGCTGCGCGTGCTGCACGGCCATCCCGACGAAGCGACCGACGGCGACGTCGCCGAGATCGCATTCGCCGCGCGCCGCGAGCGGACCGGCTCGGACTTCCTGCCGCATCACCTGCACCGGGTCGCGGCGATCTCCTGCGCGTTCCGCGACGACGACGGTTTCCGGGTGCGCTCGCTCGGCACTTTGGAAGACCCGGAGTCGCGCATCGTCGGCGACTTCTTCCGGATCATCGAAAAGTACACGCCCCAATTGGTGTCGTGGAACGGCGGCGGTTTCGACCTGCCGGTGCTGCATTACCGCGCGATGGTCAACGGTGTGGCGGCCGCCCGTTACTGGGAGACCGGGGACGAGGACCGCGACTTCAAGTGGAACAACTACCTGAGCCGCTACCACACGCGCCATCTCGACCTGATGGACCTGCTCGCGCTGTACACCGGCCGGGCCAACGCGCCGCTCGACGATCTCGCCAAGCTGTGCGGCTTTCCGGGCAAGCTCGGTGTCGACGGCTCGCAGGTCTGGTCGCTGTTCAGCCAGGGGCGCCTGCCGGAAATCCGCAATTACTGCGAGACTGACGTGGTCAACACCTACCTTGTCTACTGCCGTTTCCGGCGCATGCGCGGCGACCTGTCGCGAGAGGCCTACGAACGGGAAATGGACGTGGTCCGCGCCGCGCTCGAAGGCATCGACGCGCCGCACTGGCGCGAATACCTGGCCGCCTGGCCGCCCGTCCCATCGTCGGGAGCCGTTCCCGACTGAACGCTTGAACTTGCGCGCCGCCGTCGCACCGAGGGCCGCGTGCCGCATCGACATGTCATCCAACACCATCACCATCGAATCGCTCGATATGGAAGGCCGCGGCGTCGGCCGCCTGAAGAACGAGGACGGCACGCCCGGCAAGGTCGTGTTCGTCGAGGGTGCGCTGCCCGGGGAAACTGTCGGGTACGTTTCCCATCGCCGCAAGTCGAAATGGGAAGCGGCGACCATGACCGCGCTGCACCGCGAGTCGGCGCTGCGGGTGGCGCCGAAGTGCCGTTACTTCGGCACCTGCGGCGGCTGTGCGATGCAGCACCTGGAGCCGTCGGCCCAGGTCGCGATCAAGCAGCGCGTGCTGGAAGACAATCTCTGGCACCTCGGCCGAGTGCGGCCTGAGACGATGCTGCCGCCGATGCACGGTCCGACCTGGGGCTACCGCTATCGCGCCCGGCTGTCGGTGCGCTGCGTGGCAAAGAAGGGCGGCGTCCTGGTCGGCTTCCATGAAAGCAAGTCCCGCTACATCGCCGACATGCGCACCTGCGAGATCCTGCCGCCGCACGTATCGGCGCTGCTGGTGCCGCTGCGCGAGCTGATCGGCTCGCTGTCGATCGCGCGCAGCGTGCCGCAGATCGAACTGGCCATCGGCGATGCGGGCAGGGAGCGGATCACCGCTTTGGTGTTGCGGATCATGGAACCGCTTTCGGCGCATGACGAGACGACACTGCGGGCCTTTGCCGACCGCCACGGCATCGAATGGTGGCTGCAGCCGGCCGGTCCCGACAGCGCCGCGCCGTTCCATCCCGCCGAGACCCGGCTCGCCTACACGCTGCCCGAATTCGGCCTGCGCATGCCGTTCAAGCCGACCGATTTCACGCAGGTCAACCACCAGATCAACCGGGCGCTGGTGTCGCGCGCGCTGCGCCTGCTCGACGTGCAGCCGCAGGACCGCGTCGCCGATCTGTTCTGCGGCCTCGGCAATTTCACGCTGCCGATTGCGACCCGGGCGCGCGAGACGCTCGGCATCGAAGGCAGCCGCGTACTGGTGGAGCGCGCCGGCGAGAATGCTCGCGCCAACGGACTCGACCGCCGCACGCGCTTCCAGTGCCGCAACCTGTTCGAGCTGTCCGCGGACGATCTGGCCGAACTCGGCCCGTTCGACCGGATGCTGGTCGACCCGCCGCGCGACGGCGCGCTGGCGGTCTGCCAGGCGCTGGCCGCGCTGGCCAAGGATCGTCCCTTGCTGTTGCCGCGCCGGATCGTCTACGTCTCGTGCAGTCCCGCCACGCTGGCGCGGGACGCCGGCATCCTGGTTGCGGAAGCCGGCTATACGTTGAAGCGGGCCGGCGTGATCAACATGTTCCCGCATACCGCGCACGTCGAGTCGATCGCGGTATTCGATCGCCCGTCCGGCGCGGAAGAGGGTTGAAGCGGGGCGCAAGCGTGCAATGAAAAACCGGCCCGCAGGCCGGTTTTTCGATTCGCGCCAGAAAACCGCTTTTCAGTCGCGGCTACCGCCGGCGATGCCGAGCAGCGCGAGCAGGTTTGCGAAGATGTTGTACAGGTCGAGATAGATGTTCAGCGTCGCAGTGATGTAGTTGGTTTCGCCGCCGCGGACGATCTGCTGCACGTCGAACAGGATGTAGGCCGAGAAGATCGCGATGGCGATCACCGACACGGCGAGGAACAGCGCCGGCAGTTGCAGGAAGATGTTCGCCGCCGACGCCAGCAAAATCACCAGCACGCCGGCGAACAGCCATTTCCCGAGACCGGAGAAATCGCGTTTCGTGACAGTGGCGATGCTGGCCATCACGGCAAAGACGATCGCCGTGCCGCCGAACGCGAGCATGATCAGCGCCGGACCGTTGGCGTAGCCGAGCGTGAAGCCGATCAGCCGCGACAGCATCAGGCCCATGAAGAAGGTGAAGCCGAGCAGCACGGCGACGCCGACGCCCGAGTTCTTGGTGCGCTCGATCGCGTAGACGAAGCCGAACGCGATCGCCAGGAACAGCACGAAGCCGAGCATCGGGTTCGCCGCCATGAGATCGACATGCAGTCTGACGCCGAGCCAGGCGCCGAGCACGGTCGGAATCATCGAGAGCGCGAGCAGCCAGTAGGTGTTGCGCAACACCCTGTTCCGCGCGGTGAGGCCGGCGGCGCCGGCGCTGGTATAGCGGCCTTGCAGGTTGGTATCCATGCTTGCTCCTTGAAAATTGCCTTCGTTGGGACAAATGCCCCGACGAAATGTTACTGCATCAGACTCACCGGCCTGTGCCGAGTTCGGCCGACACCGGTGAACCGGGGCGGGACGAATGATTCATAGTAGAATACAAGGTTGACCGCATTTACGTTTTACATTCCTGCCAACCATAATCCACGGAGTTTCCAGATGGCGATCGAACGCACTCTTTCCATCATCAAGCCTGACGCCGTTGCCAAGAACGTCATCGGCCAAATCTACACCCGTTTCGAGAATGCCGGGCTGAAGATCATTGCCGCGCGCATGGTTCAGCTTTCGCGCGCCGAGGCCGAAGGCTTCTACGCGGTGCACAAAGAGCGCCCGTTCTTCAAGGACCTGGTCGGTTTCATGATCTCCGGCCCGGTGATGGTGCAGGTGCTGGAAGGTGAGGGCGCGATCGCCAAGAACCGCGACCTGATGGGCGCGACCGATCCCAAGAAAGCGGAAAAGGGCACCATCCGCGCCGACTTCGCCGACTCGATCGACGCCAACGCGGTGCACGGTTCCGACGGCGCCGACACGGCGCGCGTGGAAATCGCCTATTTCTTCCCCGCACTGAACGTCTACACCCGATAATGACGATGCGGGCCGGCACGGCCCGCGTCCGATTCGCTGCATCCGATGACGGCC
>JBQCGO010000119.1:0-5782 GCA_051955575.1 Burkholderiaceae bacterium | reverse complement strand
TCAGTCACCTGCCGCACTTGCTGGCCTACGCGCTGGTCGACGATCTCGCCACGCGACCGGACGCCGAGTTGCTGTTCGCCTACGCGGCCAGCGGCTTCCGCGACTTCACCCGCATCGCCGGCTCGTCACCCGAGATGTGGCGCGACATCGCGCTGGCCAACCGCGATGCGCTGCTGCAGGCGCTGGCGTCCTACCAGCGGCAGTTGCAGCGCATCGAATCGCTGCTCGACGCGCGCGACGGCGCCGGCCTGGAAGCGCTCTTCGCCAGCGCCCGGCAAGCGCGCAACGCATGGGCGCATGGCGCTGTCCAAGCCGCGCGAACCGACGAACGGGGCAACCGATGAAACAGCATTTCCCGCGAACCATCGACCTCGAACCGGCGATGCACGCCGAAGGAACGGTGGTGCTGCCCGGCTCGAAAAGCATCTCGAACCGCATCCTGCTGCTGGCCGCGCTGGCGCACGGCGCCACCGACATCCACGATCTGCTGGCGTCCGACGACACGCTCGTCATGCTGATGGCGCTGCAGAATCTCGGCGTCAAGTGGGACCAGGTCGGCGCCACCCAGCATTACTGCGTGCAGGGCGCGGCCGGCCAGTTCCCGGTGAAGCAGGCCGATCTCTTCATGGGCAACGCCGGCACCGCGATCCGTCCGCTGACTGCGGTGCTGGCCGCGATGGGCGGCGATTACACGCTGCACGGCGTGGCGCGGATGCACGAGCGGCCGATCGGCGACCTGGTCGACGCATTGAACGCCGCCGGCGCGCAGATCCGCTACACCGGCAATCCGGGCTTCCCACCGCTGCACATCGAGCGCGGCCGCCTGCATCCCGAGCGCATGCAGGTGCGCGGCAACGTGTCGAGCCAGTTCCTGACCGCGCTGCTGATGGCCGCCCCGCTGATGACGCGCAACCGGCCGATGATGATCGAAGTGGTCGGCGAACTGATCTCCAAGCCGTACATCGAGATCACGCTGAACCTGCTGCAGCGCTTCGGCATCGCGTTCGGACGCGACGGCTGGCAATCGTTCACCGTGCCGGAAGGGCAGATTTACCGCAGCCCCGGTTCGATCCACGTCGAGGGCGACGCCTCGTCGGCCTCGTACTTCCTCGCCGCCGGCGCGATCGCCGGCGGACCGGTGCGAGTCGAAGGGGTCGGCCGCGACAGCATCCAGGGCGACGTGCGCTTCGTCGAGGCACTGGAGCAGATGGGCGCGACCGTCATGATGGGCGATAACTGGATCGAGGCGCGCGGCAACGGCGCGCTGAAGCCGATCGACGCCGATTTCAACCACATCCCGGACGCGGCGATGACGATCGCGGTGGCGGCGCTGTATGCCGACGGACCGAGCACATTGCGCAACATCGGCAGCTGGCGGGTCAAGGAAACTGACCGCATCGCGGCGATGGCGACCGAGTTGCGCAAACTCGGCGCGGAGGTGGACGAGGGCGAGGATTTCCTGCGCATCGTGCCGCCGGCGCGCATCCGTGCCGCGGCGATCGATACCTACGACGACCACCGGATGGCAATGTGCTTTTCGCTGGCGTCGCTGGACGGTGCCTTGCGACGCGGCAACAAGATTCGGATCAACGATCCGAAGTGCGTCGCCAAGACGTTTCCCGACTATTTCCGGGTATTTGCCGGAATCTCGCACAGCTCCTTGCTGTAAGTCCTCGGCAGAGGCGCGGCGCGCTGCGACCGGACGACTGCGAGATGGAAGGGAACCGCATCATGCCGCGTTTTCTTTCCGTTGGACGTCCGATCGCCAAGGAAGACCATTCATGAACGATACCGCCATACCAGTCATTGCCATCGACGGCCCAACCGCGTCGGGCAAGGGAACCGTCGCCCACCGGCTGGCCGACCGCTTGGCCTACCATTACCTCGATTCGGGCGCGCTGTACCGGCTCACCGCGTTGCGGGCGTTGCGAGACGGCATCGCACTCGACGACGAGGCGGCGCTGGCCGCTGCGGCAGCGGGACTGCCTTGCCGCTTCAGCGGCGACGTCGTGCTCCTCGGCGGCGAAGACGTCAGCACGGCGATCCGCGAGGAGGAATGCGGCAACGCCGCGTCACGGATCGCAGTGCTGCCGGGCGTTCGGCAAGCGCTGGTCGGCCTGCAGCTCGGGTTTCGCCGCATGCCGGGGCTGGTGGCCGACGGCCGCGACATGGGGACGGTGATCTTTCCCGCCGCGACGCTCAAGGTGTTCCTGACGGCAAGCGTCGAGGCACGCGCGCAGCGACGCTATAAGCAATTGATTGCGAAGGGTTTTTCTGCTAAGCTGGATGACCTTCTGCGGGATCTCGAAGCGCGCGACCGGCGCGATTCCCAACGCGTTGCGGCGCCGCTGAAACCTGCGGAAGACGCTCTGCTGCTGGACACGTCCGACATGACGGCGGACCAGGCGGTGGAACGGGTTCTCGGCTGGTATGCCGGCTTGCGGACCGAAGCGCAGTAGAAGCACGCAGTAGAAGCAGACCGAAGCAGTGAGCAAGCATCATCGAAGCAGCACCATTGGTGCCCAAGCGGACGCAAAGTCCGGGCGGGCGTTGATTCAACCTTACCCATTACCGTCGCGGCCCGACCGACGGCGCGTACTGGCCAAACCCCGAAGTCCTTATCCACTATGTCAACTGTAGCTGCCCCCCAGGAATCCGCCTCCGGCATGGAAAGCTTTGCCGCCCTGTTCGAGGAATCGCTGACCCGCCAGGACATGCGCTCCGGCGAAGTCATCTCGGCCGAAGTCGTGCGGATCGATCACAACTTCGTGATCGTCAATGCCGGTCTGAAGTCCGAAGCCTTCATTCCGATCGAGGAATTCAAGAACGACAACGGTGAAGTCGAAGTCCACGTCGGCGATTTCATCTCGGTGGCGATCGAATCGCTCGAGAACGGTTTCGGCGACACCATCCTGTCGCGCGACAAGGCCAAGCGCCTCGCGTCCTGGCTCTCGCTGGAAAAGGCGATGGAGTCGGGCGAGGTCGTCACCGGCACCGTCAGCGGCAAGGTCAAGGGCGGCCTGACCGTGCTGACCAACGGCATCCGTGCGTTCCTGCCGGGCTCGCTGGTCGACACCCGTCCGGTCAAGGACACCACGCCGTACGAAGGCAAGACGCTCGAATTCAAGGTCATCAAGCTGGATCGCAAGCGCAACAACGTGGTGCTGTCGCGCCGCGCCGTGGTCGAGGCATCGATGGGCGAGGAGCGCGCGAAGCTGATGGAAACGCTGAAGGAAGGCACCATCGTCAACGGCATCGTCAAGAACATCACCGACTACGGTGCGTTCGTGGACCTGGGCGGCATCGACGGCCTGTTGCACATCACCGACCTCGCATGGCGTCGTGTGCGCCATCCGTCGGAAGTGCTGTCGGTCGGTCAGGAAATCACCGCGAAGGTTCTCAAGTTCGACCAGGAAAAGAGCCGCGTTTCGCTCGGCGTCAAGCAGCTTGGCGACGATCCGTGGACCGGCCTGTCGCGTCGTTACCCGCAAGGCACCCGCCTGTTCGGCAAGGTCACCAACCTGACCGACTACGGCGCGTTCGTCGAAGTCGAGCAGGGCATCGAAGGCCTGGTGCACGTATCCGAGATGGACTGGACCAACAAGAACGTCGCGCCGTCCAAGGTCGTGCAGCTCGGCGACGAGGTCGAAGTCATGGTGCTGGAGATCGACGAGGACCGTCGCCGCATCAGCCTCGGCATGAAGCAGTGCAAGCCGAATCCGTGGGAAGACTTTGCCGCGACCCACAAGAAGGGCGACAAGGTGCGGGGCGCGATCAAGTCGATCACCGACTTCGGCGTGTTCATCGGCCTGTCGGGCAACATCGACGGCCTGGTTCACCTGTCCGACCTGTCCTGGACCGAGTCGGGCGAGGAAGCGGTGCGCAAGTTCAAGAAGGGCGATGAACTGGAAGCCGTGGTGCTGGCCATCGACGTCGATCGCGAGCGTGTTTCGCTCGGCGTCAAGCAGCTCGAAGGCGATCCGTTCAACAACTACACCGCGATGAACGACAAAGGCGCGATCGTGTCCGGCACCGTCAAGTCGGTGGAGCCGAAGGGCGCCGTGATTGCGCTGACCGACGAGGTCGAAGGCTACCTGCGCGCGTCGGAAATCTCCCGCGACCGCGTGGAAGATGCCGGCACGCATCTGAAGGTCGGCGACCGCATCGAGGCGCTGGTTCTGAACATCGACCGCAAGGCGCGCAGCATCCAGCTGTCGATCAAGGCGAAGGACAATGCCGAGACGCAGGAAGCCATGCAGAAGATGTCCGCCGACTCGAATGCGGCATCCGGCACCACCAGCCTCGGCGCGCTGCTGAAAGCCAAGCTCGACAACAAGGGCTGATCGTTGCGGATGCATCGATGACAAAGTCGGAATTGATTTCGCGCCTCGCCGAGCGGTATCCGCAACTGGTAATCAAGGATGCGGATTTCGCGGTGAAGACGATTCTCGATGCGATGACCGATGCGCTGGCTGCCGGTCAGCGCATCGAGATCCGCGGCTTCGGCAGCTTCGCCTTGAACGGCAGGCCGCCGCGAGTCGGCCGCAATCCGAAGTCGGGCGACAAGGTGATGGTTCCCGAAAAGCGGGTGCCTCACTTCAAGCCCGGCAAGGATTTGCGGGAACGCGTCGACGCCATGGTCGGGCAACCGATCAATACCGGCTGATCGAAGTTCCTTGGCTCGACAAGAACGGCATCTTCGGATGCCGTTCTTGCATTTTCAACCGTATTTTTGCATGGCCCACGACGCAGGGCCGGCCCACCTCCCGGCAATGGCACGGGTGGGTTTTCACGTACAATTCGGGTCTTTTCCGCTCGCCCGTCAACGCGCCGGCCCGTCCCTCAAGGAACACGCCCGATGAAAATCGTCTTCCGGATCCTTGCCGTCATCCTCTTCATCGTCTTCTTCGGCTTCGCGCTGAAGAACACGCAGGAAGTGGCGCTCCGGTTCTTCCTCGATTACGAGTTGCGCGGACCGCTGGTGCTGATCCTGCTCGGTTTCTTCGTGGTCGGCGCGGTGCTGGGCATCATCGCCGTCATGCCGACCCTGTTCCGCTATCGCCGCGAAGCCGCGCGCCAGCGCAAGACGGCGGCCGCCCTGCAAAAAGCCCAGGAGGCGCAGCTCGCCGAGCGCGCCCGGCCGCCGCTGCCTGACGCGGTGCCCGCCGACGGCGAATTCTGATCCGCCGGCTCCCATCCCTACCTTCGGGCATTCATGGAATTCGAAATCTGGTGGCTGTTGGGCATCCCGGTGTTCTTCGCGCTCGGCTGGATCGCCGCCCGCGTCGATATCCGCCACGTGATCGCCGAGTCGCGTAGCCTGCCGAGCGGTTATTTCAAGGGCTTGAATTTCCTGCTCAACGATCAGCCGGACAAGGTGATCGACGCCTTCATCGAAATTCTGAAGCTGGACCCTGAGACAGTTGAACTCCATTTCGCGCTCGGCAATCTGTTCCGGCGCCGCGGCGAAACCGAGCGCGCGATCCGCGTCCACCAGAACCTGCTGGCACGGGCCGATCTGGATGCCGAGAACAAATCGCATGCCCGCTATGAACTCGGGCGGGATTATCTGAAAGCCGGCCTGCTGGATCGCGCGGAAGAGACCTTTCACCTGCTCGCGGACAGCCAGTACGCCGCCCAAGCCGGACGCGCGCTGCTCGAGATTTATCAGCGCGAGAAGGAATGGCCGCGCGCGATCGCCGCGGCCGAGGCGCTGCAGCAGTCCGGCGCCGGCGGACGCCAGAAGGAGATCGCGCAGTTCTACTGCGAACTGGCGCAGGAC
>JBQCGO010000118.1:0-8802 GCA_051955575.1 Burkholderiaceae bacterium | reverse complement strand
CGGGGCGTCGGTGTCGGCCGGCTGGTCGCCGCCGTTCTCTGCGCTTTCCTCTTCCTGCTGCGCGGCGGCGGCGCTTTGCTCGACCAGCGCGAGCTGGATGTCATCGACGCCGACCGGTTTGTCGGCGGCTGCGTAGAAACGTTCCAGGATCGCCAGTGCCCGCTCGGCATTGGCGCCGCTGATGACGAATTTCTCGCCGCGCCGGAAGATGGTGACGTCGAGCGCGGCGGCGATCTGCCGCAGGTTCTCGTCCATCGGCCCGCACAGATGCGCCAGCCGCAGGTTGTCGACCGGCTCCGGCGAGAAATGCAGCGGCTGCTGCGGCTGTGAGGTTGGCGGGGTTTTGGGTTTCAAGACGGCAACTGCTCCTCGATGACTGCCGGCGATTCGCTGGTGACGATCTCGCCGCGCAGCGAGAACGGATGGGCGGCGGCGATGCGCACGTCGATCATTCTGCCGATCAGGCGCGCGCCGTGCGGGCCGGCGGCGAAATTGACCACGCGGTTGTTCTCGGTGCGGCCCTGCAGCTCGCTCGCGTCCTTCTTCGACGGGCCTTCGACCAGGATGCGCTGCACGCTGCCGACCATCGCCTGGCTGATCCGGTTCGCGTTGGCCTGCACCGTCGCCTGCAGGTGCTGCAGGCGCTTGAGCTTCACGTCGTGCGGCGTGTCGTCCGGCAGGTTGGCCGCCGGCGTGCCGGGGCGCGGGCTGAAGACGAAGGAAAAGCTGCTGTCGTAGCCGACGTCGTCGATCAGTTTCATCAGCGCATCGAAATCCGCATCGGTCTCTCCCGGAAAACCGACGATGAAATCGCTGGACACCGCGATGTCCGGGCGCACCTCGCGCAGCCGGCGGATGATCGACTTGTATTCCAGCGCGGTATAGCCGCGCTTCATCGCCGAGAGAATCCGGTCGGAACCGTGCTGCGCGGGCAGGTACAGATGGTTCACCAGTTTCGGCACCCGCGCATAGACGTCGATCAAGCGCTGGGTGAATTCCTTCGGATGACTGGTCACGTAGCGGATGCGCTCGATGCCGTCGAGTTCGGCGATCACCTCGATCAGCAGCGCGAAGTCGGCGACGTCGCCATCGTCCATCTCGCCGCGATAGGCGTTGACGTTCTGCCCGAGCAGCGTGATTTCCTTCACGCCCTGCTCAGCCAGGCCGGCGACTTCGGCCAGCACGTCGTCGAAGCGGCGCGAGACTTCCTCGCCGCGGGTGTACGGCACCACGCAGTAGCTGCAGTACTTGCTGCAGCCTTCCATGATCGACACGAACGCACTCGGACCCTCGACCCGCGCCGGCGGCAGGTGGTCGAACTTCTCGATCTCGGGGAAGCTGATGTCGACCTGCGCGCGCCCCGACGCGCGCTTCTCGGCCAGCATCGCCGGCAGCCGGTGCAGCGTCTGCGGGCCGAACACCAGGTCGACGTAGGGCGCGCGGCGGACGATCGCCTCGCCTTCCTGCGATGCGACGCAGCCGCCGACGCCGATCACCAGGTCAGGCTTGTCGCGCTTGAGTTCGCGCAGCCGGCCGAGGTCGGAAAACACCTTTTCCTGCGCCTTCTCGCGCACCGAGCAGGTGTTGAGCAGGATCACGTCGGCCTCTTCCGGCCGGTCTGTCTTGACCATGCCGTCGGCGGCATGGAGCACGTCGGCCATCTTGTCCGAGTCGTACTCGTTCATCTGGCAGCCGAAGGTCTTGATGAATACTTTCTTCTGCATGGTTTTTCGTGGTGGACGCGCGGCGCCGCTACGGCGATTTCCGGTCGGCCGGCGCCGGACGTTCCGCTTCGGCGTCGGTCAGCATCCAGACCCGGTCGATCGCGCCGCTGCGGTCCTCGGTGTAGTTGACGACGTGGCTGCCGCGTATCGACGCCGGCATCACGATCAGGTTGGCGGCGTTCCAGATGCGGGCGCCGGGCGCCAGCCGGTAGATCTTGCCGGAAATGACGATCGTCGGATAGCGGTCCGGCGTCATCTCGCCGCGCTTGGCGTTCGGCGCAAAGGGCCGGTCGAAGGCGAAGGCGGACGGTGCCGCCGCGGCCAGCAGGGACAGCGCCAGAAACGAGGACAAAATCGGGGACAAAATCGGGATCAGGATCGGGGGCGGGGAAAGCCGGAATCGCATCGCGGGCCTCGTATCGTGGAATGGCCCGTGGATGGCGTCCGCTGACGGGCGCGCCGTCCGTGGCCGAACGCTCGGAAGGTCGAGGATTATAGCATTCGCCCTGTCAGGGCCCCGTCGGCGCGGGTGCCGCTACGCATGCACCCGGTAGGTGTTCCGCCCGGCCGCCTTGGCCGCATACAGCGCTTCGTCGGCGCGCCGCAGCAGCGCCTGCGGATCCCGCTCGTCCGCCCGGCGCACCGCGATGCCGACGCTCGCGGTCACGATACAGGCGGTGTCATAGATCCGGAACGGCGGCTGCATCGCGCAAACGATCTTTTCCGCGACGAGCGCGGCTTCTTCCGGACGGTGCAAGCCTTCGAGCAGGATCACGAACTCGTCGCCGGCCAGGCGGGCTGCCGTGTCGGTCTGGCGGATGCACGACAGCAGCCGCTGCGCGAACTGGTGCAGCACCAGATCCCCGGCATGGTGGCCGTGACTGTCGTTGATCGGTTTGAAGTGGTCGATGTCGATGAACATCGCGGCCATCGCCTGGCCGCTGCGGTCGGCGCGGGCGATCGCCTCGGCGAGCTTCTCATGAAGCTGGTTGCGATTCGGCAGGCCGGTCAGCGAATCGAAGCGCGCCAGCAGGTTGAGCTTCTGCTCGACCTGCTTGATGGCGGTGATGTCGTTGACCATCGAGTAGAAGCCGGCCACCCGGCCGTCGGCGTCGATGTCGGGAATGTACTGGTACTGCAGGTGGCGCTCGCCTTCCGCACGCGGCGCGCAGCGCTCGAAACTGACCGGCCGGCCGTCGAGCGCCTGGCGGATTTCCTCCTGCAGGCCGCGTTGCCAGCGGTGGCCGAAGATTTCCGTGATCGTGCGGCCGAGCATCGATGCCGGATCGACGCCCAGCATCGTCCGGTACTGTTCGTTGCAGAAGCGGTAGCGCTGCTCGCTGTCGATGTAGGCGACGAGCGCCGGAATGTTGTCCGTGATCAGGCGCAGCCGCAGTTCGCCGGCCGCCAGCGTTCGCTGCGCCTGCGCCAGCGCGGTGATGTCCTCGACCAGCGAGAACAGGCCGGTCACCTTGCCCCGGTCGTCGACTTCAGGCACGTAGCTGACCCGCTCGTGCCGCACCGTGCCGCGTCGATGCACCTCGCGCTCGAAACACACCCGCGCGCCCTGCAGCGCGCGGTCGAGATGCGGCTTGCTCTGGCCGTAGACGTCCTCGCCGAGCACTTCCGGAATCCGCATGCCCTTCAGCGCGTGGTGCGGCACGCCGAACGCTTCCTCGTACTGCCGGTTGGCGAACACGAAGCGCTGCCGTTCGTCGACGTAGGCGATCAGGGCCGGGACGTTGTCGGCGATCAGCCGCATCTGGCGCACGTTGCGCTTGAGCGCGGCAGTCATCTTTTGCGCCAGCGCGAGCGCGCGCTTGCGCGAGGTCGCCAGCGACCAGGCGATGGCGAAGAACAGCATGCTGATCGTCGCGCCGGCGGCGAGCACGGCCGGCGCGCTCGAATGCGCGGCCACCGCGGTGCGATAGTCCGGCGATTCGAAGCGCAAGGTCCAGACCCGGCCGTCGAGCGTCAGCCGCCTCATCTCGGTGAAGGCCGGCGCGAACGCGGGGCCGGCATGCCGGCGGAAGCCGTCGTCGGCATACAGCAGCGCTTCGGTTTCCATGCCCTCGCCGTCGTAGACGCGGAAGTCGATGTCGGCCGGATCGGCGCCGAGGATGCCGCGCATCATGTCCTGCGCGTGCATCGGGGTGTAGACGTAGCCGAGCAGGGCCGCGGCGCGACGTCCCGGCGTGTCGTGCGGCATGCCGGGGCGGTAGACCGGCAGGAACATCAGGAAGCCCGGGTGCGGGTGCGGGCCGGCGTGGCGGATCAGGCCGACCTTGCCGCTGACGGTCAGCGCGCCGGTGAGCATCGCCTGCTCCATCGCGGCGCGCCGCACAGGTTCGGATGCCATGTCGAAACCGAGCGCCGGCACGTCGCTCGTGCCGAAGCGCTCGACCATCGTCACCGGCGTGTAATAGGGCCGGCTGCCGGCCGGCCGGATCGCATAGCCGGGATCGACGCGGCGGCGCATGCGCGCAAGATAGGCGTCGAGACCGGCTGTGCTCACCTTGGGCGCGAAGCCGATCGCCTGCACACCCGGGTAGCGGTCGCCGATGTCGAGATTGTCGATGTAGCGGCGCCAGGCTGCGCCGTCGACTTCGTCGACCACCGAGAACAGGCTCGCGCCGCCGCGCAGCAATTGCCCGTAGGCTTGCATACGGGAGGCGATGGCGAGCGCGATCCGGTCGGCGCGAGCGGCGAACTGGTCGTGCGCGTTGCGCTCGGCATGCTCGCGCGCGGCATGCCAAAGCATGCCGGTCAGGACGGTCGACATCGCGAACACCAGCCAGGGCAGCATCCGGCCGCCTGACTGCAGCGCCTGCCTGGTTCCGCCGGGTGCGCCGCCGGCCGCGGGTCGTGCCGGACGGCGCAGTATTCCAAGGGGTAGAGCGAACTTCATCGACAGCCTCGCCTTCGAACCGCCGGTTTCCGTGCGCGGGAATACCGCCTTCACCGGCCAAAGGCGCACCCGTCTTCTGCAAAGCCGGCTATTGTGAAGGAGATTATTGCTTTTGTGAAAGTAAAGAGTGCATCACACAAAAGTTCACATGGCAATGCGTCCGAGGCGACGTTTTCGCGACACGGTCAGCGACGGGCGGCGTGCCGGCGGCAAGCCTCGGAGCAGTATTTCACCGCCTCCCAATTCCTGGCCCATTTGCGGCGCCAGCTCATCGGCCGGCCGCAGACGGCGCAGGGTTTGGTCGGCAGGGCGGCCTTGTTGCCGCGGAAGCCGGCGTTCCGGTTCGAGGATGTCGTCATCGGGATTGACGGGGGGAGGGAAGCGCCGGGATTGTCGCACCCCGGTGGGCCGCCGTCAGCGTTCCGCTGCAAGCCGGGAACGTTCGTGCGGAGGCGCGTTCTGACCGGTATCGCCGCACTGCGGCACCCGCATGCCATGCCGATGACGACAATGCCCGCCTTGCCCAGCTTCGTGCAGATCGAGCCGGTCGGTCAGTGCAACCTGCGCTGCCGGATGTGCCCGATCCAGTTCCGCGACGATGGCGGCCCGGGACGGCCGTCGGCCTTCATGCCTTACGACACGTACTGCGCGCTGGTCGACCAGTTTCCGGCGATGACGGAGCTGCACCTGCAGGGCTTAGGAGAACCGCTGCTGCATCCGCGCTTCTTCGACATGGTGGCGTATGCGGCGGCGCGCGGCATCCGGGTGTCCACCAACACCAACATGACGGTGATGACGCAAGCGAATGCGGAACGGTGCGTGCAGAGCGGGCTGGATACGATGCACGTCTCGCTCGACGGCGCGCATGCCGAAGTGTACGAAGCGATCCGCGTCAAGGCCCGGCTGGACCGCGTGCTGCGCAATCTGCGACGGCTGATGCAGGCAAAGCGCGAGGCGCAGGCGAGCCTGCCGCACGTCAGGCTGGTGGCGGTCGCGATGCGCGAGAACCTGACCGAGCTGCCCGATCTGGTCGGACTGGCGCATGGCGAGGGCGCGGAAAGCCTGTCGGTGCAGCACCTGTGCCACGACTTCGGCGAATCGAGCCTGCCCGAGCGCTACAAGCCGATGCGCGCCTTCATCGATGCCCAGACCCTGCTGCACGAGAACCCGGCCCGTGTCGTGCATTTCTTCGGACTGGCGCGCGCCGAGGCCGAGCGGCTCGGGCTGGAACTGCGGCTGCCGAACGTCGCGCCGCGGCAGCGCGAAGAAATGCGAGACGCGCCCGCACGACCGCGCTGCGACTGGCCCTGGCGCGGCGCCTACGTCAGCTACGACGGCAAGGCGATGCCGTGCTGCATGGTCGCCACGCCGGACCGCATCCACTTCGGCGACATGACGCGCGACGGCGTCGCGGCGATCTGGAACAACGATGCCTACGCCGCGTTCCGCGAACGGTTGGCCTCGCCGAATCCGCCCGAAGTCTGCCGCAGTTGCGCTGTCTACGCCGGCACGTTCTGACAGCCCGTCCCAAGGTCCTTCCATCCTCGCCCGGCGCCGATCGCGCGTCGGATACGATTGCAAACTATCGTGAACAGCGGGGTGGTCGAAGCCGCCGCCGATATAATTTCCACAGAGAAATTCCATTCCGCAGCCGACGTGCCGTGTCGGTATCCCGGGACTCACCAGATCGGGCCGGCTCCCATGACGACTCTTCCACGCGGTTTTCCCATCGATCCGGTCGGCCGGCTGCTCCTGTCCAGCGAAATGGGGCAGGCCTGGTTCCGGCTCGCCTCGTCGCTGCTGTTCGTCGGCTATCTCGCGCTGGCGCACGTGGTCGCGCAAGCGCCGCTGCCGGAACGCGCGTCCAACGCGATCTGCGCCTATGTGCTGTTCGCACTGCTATGGGTAGTGGTGGTGCGCGCCGACATCGGCGTGCCGGCCAGGCGGCGCACGCTCTCGATCTTTCTCGATCAGGCGCTGTTCGCGATCGGGCTGTACCAGGGCGGACCGGAAATCGGGCCGGTGATCTGGGCGCCGATCACGATCGCGATCGGCAACGGACTGCGCTTCGGCGGCCGCCATGGCCGGCTGGCGCTGGTCGTCGGCACCGTCTGCGCCGGCACCGCATTGCTGACCTCGCCGTACTGGCATGGGTATCCGATGCTGGTGGCCGGGTTGATCGCGGCGATCGCGGTGGTGCCGCTGTACACGCTGCAGTTGTCGAGCAACATCCAGCGCGACCGTGACGCCGTGCACGCGCGCGCCGAGGCATTCGAGCGGGCGGCGCGCACCGATCCGCTGACCGGCGTCAGCAACCGCACCGGCTTCGAGCAGGCGTTGCGCGCGACCTGCGAGCAGCTCGATCTGGCCGGGGAAAGCGCCGCCGTGATGCTGGTCGATCTCGATGGTTTCAAGGCGATCAACGACACCTCGGGCCACCTGGTCGGCGACGCGGTGCTGCGCAGTGTCGCGGCGCGCATCGCCGAAACGCTGCGCGTGACCGACCATGTCGGCCGTCTCGGCGGCGACGAGTTCGGCGTCATCGTCCGCCATCTCGGCAGCCCGGAAGAGGTCGACGTGCTCGCGCACCGCGTGCTCGACGCGATTGCCGGCACTCCGCTGCCCGCGCGGGGCGACCGTTTGACCGGCAGCATCGGCGTCTGCCCGCTGCCGAACGACGACGTGTCGCCGATCGCGATCCTGCGCATCGCCGACCGGATGATGTACGACGCCAAGCGCGCCGGGAGGAACCGCTACCGCGTGTTCGGCCGCGCGGCCTGATCCTTTCGGCGCGCCGCCATCAAAGGGACGCCCTCAACGCGCCGCCCTTCGCAGCGCCGGCGCATCGTCGGCGCCCCGGTTGCCGAGCACCGCCTGCAGCACGATCGCCACCAGCACGTTCAGCACCAGCGCCAGCAGGCCGGTGTAGAACGTGTAACCGCCGCCGACGGCCAGCGTGTGCACCGGCTTCAGTCCGTCGGCGACCGCCATCCAGCTTCCGGCGATCATCCCCACCGCCCAGCCGACCAGCAGCGCCGGCGCGCGGAACCAGCGCGAGAACAGCCCGAACACCACCGCCGGGAAGGTCTGCAGTATCCAGACGCCGCCCAGCAGTTGCAGGTCGAGCGCGAACTTGGTCGGCGCAAACAGGATGAACACCAGCGCGCCGAACTTCACCACCAGCGAGACGATCTTCGCGACCTTGGCCTCGCCGGCCGGATCGACGTCCGGGTTCACGTAGGGCTTCCAGAAATTGCGAGTGAACAGGTTGGCCGCACCGATCGACATCACCGCCGCCGGCACCAGCGCGCCGATCGCGATCGCGGCGAACGCGAAGCCGGAGAACCAGCTCGGAAAGAGCGCGTTGAACAGCGCCGGCACCACATCGTTGTTGCTCTTGACCGAGATCTTCGCCGCGTAGGCCATGAAGCCGAGCATCGCGATCAGGCCGAGCAGCACCGTGTAGGCCGGCAGGAACACCGCGTTCTTGCGGATCGTGTCCGCGCTCTTGGCGGCGAAGATGCCGGTCAGCGTGTGCGGGTACATGAAGGCGGCCAGCGCCGAGCCGATCGCCAGCGTCGCGAACGGCATCATCTGGGCCGGCTTCAGCGTCAGGCCGGTCGCCCCGCCCTTGGCCGCGAATGCGTCGCCGGCCGAGGAAAACACCGCGCCGTAGCCGCCCAGCTTCATCGGCACCAGCACGACCGCAACCAGTACCACGATGTAGATCATCAAATCCTTGACGAAGGCGATCAGCGCCGGCGCGCGCAGGCCGGCCGAGTAGGTATAGAGCGCGAGGATGATGAAGGCCGCCGCCAGCGGCAGTTCGCCGGTCAGGCCGAGCGCCTTGATCACCACTTCCATGCCGATCAGCTGCAGCGCGATGTAGGGCATCGTCGCCACCACGCCGGTCAGCGCGATGGCGAACTCCAGCCAGCGCGAGCCGTAGCGGCCGTAGACCACGTCGCCGGCGGTCACGTGCCCGGCGCGGTGCGCGAAATGCCAGAGCCGCGGCATGATGACGAACACGATCGGATACACCAGGATCGTGTACGGCAGCGCGAAGAAGCCGTAGGCGCCGACCGCGTAGACCAGCGCCGGTACCGCGATCACGGTGTAGGCAGTGTAGAAGTCGCCGCCGACCAGGAACCAGGTGATCCAGGTGCCGAA
>JBQCGO010000117.1:0-2894 GCA_051955575.1 Burkholderiaceae bacterium | reverse complement strand
CCAGCGCCTGAACGCGCGGCTGCGCGACGCATTCGCCGGCATCGAGAGCGGCCTGACCGAGCTCGGCTGCAGCGCCGCGGCAGCATCGCAGAAGACCGCGGCCCTGTTCGGCCATTGCGTCGGCCTGCTGCTCCTGACCCACACCGGCCGCATCCGGATGTTCGGCCAGGACGGCCGCGCGCTGTTCGCCGGCTACCTCAAGACCCTGCTGAAAGAAACGAAGGAAGCGACATCATGAACAGTCTGTGCGACGCGCGCCGCGCGGCCCTGGTGGTCATCGACCTGCAGGCGCGGCTGATGCCGGCGATCCACGAGGGCGAGGCGGTGACGAGGAACGCGGTGGTGCTGGCCACCGCCGCCCGCCAGCTCGAGGTGCCGTCGATCGGCACCGCGCAATACCCGGCCGGCCTCGGTCCGAACGTGCCCGAGGTGCAGGCGCTGTGCGACCGGGTGATCGACAAGAACCACTTCGACGCCTGCGCCGAGACCGCTTTCCTGGCGGCGATCGCCGGGCTTCCGGCCCAGCGCGACGACCTGATCGTGGTCGGCTGCGAGGCGCACGTCTGCGTGCTGCAGACGGTGCTCGGCCTGCTGCGCCGCGGCCACCGGGTACGCATGGTGGCCGACGCGGTCGGCTCGCGCCAGCCGGCCAGCAAGGCGCTCGCGCTCGAGCGCGCGAAGGCGGCCGGCGCCGAACTGGTGACCACGGAAATGGTGCTGTTCGAGTGGCTGCGCAGCAGCGAGCACCCGGCCTTCAAGACCCTGATGCGGCTGATCAAATGACTCGTTTCCGTGCGGCCGCGCGCCGCGCAGTTTTATTCCTCTTCTCCCCGCTTTTCTCGACATGCATGCCACCCGCCTGAGCGGCCGCGACCTTGCCGCCGCCCTTGCGGTGGTGCTGATCTGGGGCACCAATTTCGTCGCGATGAAACTCGCACTGCGCGACTTCACGCCGTTCCAGCTCGGCGTCGCGCGCTACGTGTTCGCGGTGCTGCCGCTGCTGCTGCTGGTGCGTCCGCCGAAGATGGCCTGGAAATGGGTCGGCCTGTACGGCCTGCTGCAGGGCGTCGGCCAGTTCGGGCTGCTGTTCTTCGGGCTGCGCGTCGGCATGACCGCGGCGCTGGCATCGGTGCTGATGCAGACGCAGGTGTTCTTCACCGCGCTGCTCGGCTTCCTGCTGCTCGGCGAGCGGCCGAACCGCGCGCTGCAGGCCGGCCTGCTGCTGGCCGGCGCCGGCCTGCTCTGCTTCGGCATGAACTACGCCGTGCCGGGCGCGGGTGGCGCAGTGGGAACCTCGGCGCACGCTGCGACCACGCCGGCCGGCTTCCTGCTGACCCTCGGCGCCGCATCGATGTGGGCGGCGTCGAACATCGTGGTGCGCCGCGCGCGCGAAGCCACGCCGGACTTCGACGTGGTCGCGTTCATGGTCTGGAGCAGCCTGTTCCCGATCCTGCCGTTCGCCGCGCTGACGCTGGCCTTCGATCCGCCGGCAATGCGCTGGCACTGGACCGGCGCGCCGTGGAGCGGCTGGGTCGCGATCGCCTACCTCGGCTGGATCGCGACCATCCTCGCGTACGCGCTGTGGGCCGCGCTGCTGAAACGGCACGCGGCCAACCGCGTCGCGCCGTTCAGCCTCGGCGTGCCGGTGGTCGGCCTGACCGCCGGCATGCTGGCCTTCGGCGAGACGATCACCGGCTGGCAGTGGGCCGGCATCGCGCTGGTGGTCGCGGCCATGGCCTGCGTGCTGTTCGGCGGCCGGCTGCTGCGCGCCATGCCGAAGCGGGAGACGGCGTAGCGACATGACGAACGAACGAGGCGACCGTCTCGCCGGCAGCTTGCCCGGCCGCCGCCACACCACGTATCCATCGATGACTTCCCACGACGCTTCCCGCCGCCGCATCGGCCTGCTCTGCCTCGCGATCACCTCGTTCGGCTGGGGCCTGAACTGGCCGACGATGAAATTCATCCTGACCGAATGGCCGCCGCTGTTCGCGCGAGGCAGTTCCGGCATCGTGGCCGCGATCGGCATTGCGCTGATCGCCCTGCTCTCCGGCCAGCGCCTGCTTCCGCGCCGCGACGAATGGGCCCGGCTGCTGTTCGGCGGCATGACCAACGTGTTCGCCTGGATGGGCTTCACCACGCTGGCGCTGCGCTGGCTCACTGCCGGCCAGGGCGCGCTGCTGGTCTACACGATGCCGGCATGGGCCACGCTGCTGGCCTGGCCGATCCTCGGCAAGAAGCCCGGCGCGGCGGCGCTCGGCGGGCTGGCGCTGTGCATCGCGGGCACCGCCCTGCTGTTCGGCGGCGGCGAGGTGTCGCTCGGCCCCGACAAGCTGCCCGGCGTCGGCCTGGCGCTCGGCGCGGCGGTGCTGTTCGCGCTCGGCACGGTGGCGCTGAAGCCGCTGGCGATGCCGCCGCTGCCGGCGGTGGCGTGGCAGCTGCTGATCGGCTGCCTGCCCATGGTGGCCTACGGCCTGCTGGTCGAACATCCCGTCGTGTCGGCGCTGACGCCGGGCGGCTGGGCCGCGATGGCCTACATGACGGTGATCCCGATGAGCGTCTGCTACATCAGCTGGTTCGCCGCGCTGAAGCGCCTGCCGCCGGCCACCGCGTCGATCGCCACGCTGCTGACGCCGGTCATCGGCGTGACCTCGGCCGCGATCGCGCTCGGCGAACCGCTCGGCCTGCGGCAGTTCGCGGCGATGGGACTGACGCTGGCGGGGATCGCGCTGGCGTTGCGCAAGGCTTGATCGCGGAATCCTTACGCCGCCGCCTTTTCCAGTTCCCGCACCATCCGCGCCACCCGGTCGGACAGCTTCTCGGTCGTCAACCGCTCGCGGAAGCGCTCGACCATCAGCGGGAACGCGAACGGGGTCGGGCGGCGGATCGGCGCG
>JBQCGO010000116.1:0-5451 GCA_051955575.1 Burkholderiaceae bacterium | reverse complement strand
ACCAGCCGGCTGGCGTTCTTCGCCAGTTGCGCCGGCCAGCCGGTTTCCTTCGCGATCCAGCCGAGCCAGATGAAGCCGGCGCAGGTGGACAGCGTCATCACCGAGAACCAGTCGACCGCGTTGATCGCGCCGCGCTTCATCGTCGGCAGGCCGAACGCTGCCAGGATCGCCAGCGGCGGCAGCAGCGGCAGCAGCACCGCTTCCTGCGGATGCGGATTGAGGAAGGCCAGCAGCGTCAGCACGATCACGAAGGCCAGCGGCAGCGAGATGTGCAAGCCCTTGTAGTCGCGCCGCCACGCGTACACCGCCCAGCCGGCGAACGGCCAGGCCGGCCAGGCGAACCAGATCTGGTAGCGCAGGAAATAACCGATCGATCCGAGCGAGGGCAGGCCGACCTGGAGGCTGTTCCATGCCATCCACGCATCGAACGGCGAACTGTCGAACGGATGGACCAGCCGGCTCGCCAGCATCCACGACGCGGCGACCAGCATCATCATCGGCATCGTGATCCCGGCCAGCCGCAGCACTGCCGAGCGATCACGGTAGGCGGCCAGGCACAGGATGCCGAGCCAGAGTCCCAGCGGCACCACGTAGCCGCGCGTGAGAGCAAGAAGACCCAGCGTCAGTCCGAGGCCAACCGCGCTGCGCAGCGAACGGCCGTCGAAAAAGGCGATCGCCGCGTACAGCGCGCAGGCCACCAGCGACACGGCGAGCGCCTCGGCGCCGCTTTCGTGACTGTGGGTGAGCAGACCGAGGCAGCCGACGTAGATCAGGAACGCGCCGTCGGCCAGCGTGCGGCCGAAGTCGCGCGCTTCCGGCTGGCCGCCGAAGGCCAGCTTCAGCGGCTGCGCCTCGCCGCGTCGGCCGAGCACGAAGGTCGCGCGCCAGACCGACAGGCCGCCGATCATGAAAAACAGGATGTTGGCCAGCCGCGCCGCCATCGGGTCGCCGACCAGCCAGCCGAACAGCCGGATGCAGGCCGCGCCGATCCAGAACGCCAGCGGCCCCTCGGCGGCGATCGGCAGGCCGACGACGTGCGGCCACAGCCAGTCCGCGAGGCCGCCGTGCGCCATGGTCCACATGATGCCGAAGGCGGTGGCGTCGACGTTCTTCCACGGATCGCGCCCGATCAGTCCGGGCAGGATGTACAGCAGGCCGAGCGCGAAGACGCCCCAGCGCGGTAGTGCATCGGTCGCGGAGGCGGGAAGACGGACGGGCTTCATCAAGTCGATGGCGGCGAAATGGCGGGTCGAGGGGAACGCGGGCCGGCGCCGGCCCGAAGCGCAGTATTGTGCCGGAAAAGTTGCGCGGCCACGGCGCGCAAAAAGAAAAGGCAGCCGAAGCTGCCTTTCATGCGACACGACGTTCGATCAGCCGCCCGCCTGGGTGCGGGAACCGACGGCGCCGAACTTCTGACGGAACTTCTCGACACGGCCGGCGGTGTCGACGATCTTGTGCTTGCCGGTGTAGAACGGGTGCGATTCCGACGTCACCTCCAGCTTGACCAGCGGGTATTCCTTGCCGTCCATCTGGATCGTCTCGCGCGTCTGCACGGTCGAGCGGGTGATGAACTTGAAATCGTTCGACATGTCCTGGAACACGACGTCGCGGTAATTCGGGTGGATGCCTTCTTTCATGCTTGCCTCGATAGGTTCGGTAGCCAATCGCCACTTCGTCGGTCGCCTTGCTTCCTGACCCGATTGCCGATCACTTGCCTGGTTGGAAAACCGACGATTATACCGTCGTTCCGGCGCCGCATGCCACGCCCGGCGCCGGCCCGCGTTGGCCCGCGTTGGCCCGCGTTGGCCGGGCGTCGCCCCGATGCTACGATGGCCGCCCCGCATCCTACGAACGAGACGACGCATGGCAGTCCCGATCCACGCCGACATGAGCACCGTGCTGCAGGCGGTCGAGGTGCTCGGCATCGTCGCCTTTGCCTGTTCCGGGCTGATCGAGGCGCACCGCAAGGAGATGGATCCGGTCGGCGTGTTCACCGTCGCGTTCATCACCGCGTTCGGCGGCGGCACGCTGCGCGACCTGCTGATCGACCGCCGCCCGCTGTTCTGGATCGAGCACCAGGAATACACGCTGCTGGTGTTCGCGCTGGCGCTGGCCGGCTCGCCGTTCCTGAAGATGATGCGGGGCAGCTTCGCCGAGCGCGCGATCGTGGTCGCCGACGCGCTCGGCCTCGGCCTGTTCAGCGCGGGCGGCGCGTCGCTGGCCCGGCAGTCGGGCCTGCCGGTGTTCGTCTGCGCGATGATGGGCGTGATCACCGGCATCTTCGGCGGCGTCCTGCGTGACATCATCTGCAACGAGATTCCGCTGGTGTTCCGGCGCGGCCAGCTGTACGCGACCTGCGCCTTCGCCGGCTGCTGGACCGTGCTCCTGCTGGTGCGCTTCGGCGCATCGCAGGCGGCGGCGCTCGGCGCCGGCATCGCGGTCACCACGGCGATGCGCCTGCTGGCGGTGCGCTACGACCTGCGGCTGCCGGGTTGATGCGGGAATGCCATCGCGCGACTTGGGCCGCCGTCCCGGGCTCGGACGCCGCGCACGGCGGGAATCGACCAGGCGCAGCCGTCGGCTTTTGTGTTCCGGCAGGGCGTGCGTGGTCCGCATTGTATTGTCTTTTTGCTCTCTGTATTGAGCGGCGATTGGTATAAGATTCGGGTCCGATTTTTCCAATTCGCCAACATGCCGTCCACAGTAAAGTTTTTCCCCGCGATCGCGGCTCTCCTTTCCATGGTGCCGGCCGCCAACGCTCAGGAAATCAACATCCCGGAGTCGACCGAAACGCTGTACGCGACGCTGACCGCCGCACCTACGGTCCGCAAGGCGCTCGATTTCCTGAAGGCCGACGATGCCGACACCCTGGCCGACCAGAAGGCGATCGTGGTCATCCCCGCTCCCACCTTCAAGGAGCAGCGCCGTGCGGAATATTATCTGGGCCGGCTCAAGGCCGCAGGGCTGGACGACGTCCGCATGGACGGCGCATCGGATGTCTGCGGCGTGCTGCACGGCACGGGCGGCGGACCCAAGCTGCTGCTGTCGGCCCACCTGGACACCGTGTTCCCCGAAGGCACCGACCTGACCATCACCGAAAAGGACGGCAAGCTGTACGCGCCTGGCGTCGCGGATGATGCCCGCGGCTTGGCGGCGATCCTGTCGATCGTCCGCGCGATGAAGGCGGCGCAAATCCGTACGGTCGGCGACGTATGGTTTTGCGGCACGGTGGGCGAGGAAGGGCTGGGCGACCTGAAGGGCATCAAGCAGGTGTTCAAGGATCATCGGGACATCGACGGTTATATCGCGCTGGAATCGCCCACCGTGCCCAATACCGACATTTCCTACCAGGCCGCGGGCAGCAACCGCTATCGGATCAGTTACCACGGTCCCGGCGGCCACAGCTACCAGGCGTTCGGCCTGCCCAGCGCGATCCATGCGCTCGGCCGCGCGATCGCCGGCATCAGCGACCTGCAGACGCCGAAGACGCCGAAAACCACGTTCACCGTCGGCACCGTCAGCGGCGGACAGTCGGTCAACTCGATCGCGGCCGACGCCACCATGGATCTGGACATGCGCTCGAACGACAACGGCGAGCTGATGAAACTGGAAGCCAAGGCGCTGCAGATCGCGCGCGACGCCGCGGTCGCGGAGAACAAGCGCTGGGGCAGCGACAAGCTGCGTGTGGACATCAAGCAGGTGGGCGCCCGGCCCGGCGGCTCGCCGTCGCCGGATTCGTCGGTGGTCCATGCGTTGTGGATGGGGGTGAAGGCCAGCGGCGGCACGCCGAAGCTGGCCGGCGCGCGCAGCACCGAAGCGAACCTGCCGATCAGCCTCGGCATCCCGGCCGCCGTGGTCGGCGCCGGCGGTTATTCGCAGGGCATCCATTCGCGGGACGAATGGTTCGACCCGGCCGATGCCTACCTCGGGCCGACCAAGGCGCTGCTGGCCATCGTCGGGCTGGCCGGTCTGGACGGCGTCAGTAAACCGATGCTGGAGAAACGGCCGCCGCGGCCTTGATGCGTTGCGGCTTCGAACAGGTCACGCGCGGGAGGCGACATGGACAGGAACGACGATTTTTCCCGGCGCGTCGTCGTGCGCACCGAGGACATGCCATGGCTGGCTTCCCCGATGGCCGGCGTGGACAGGCGTTCGCTGGACCGCGTCGGCGGCGAAGTGGCGCGTGCCACGTCCATCGTGCGCTATGCGCCCGGCAGCCGGTTTTCCCCGCACGTGCATGCCGGCGGAGAAGAGCTCTTCATCCTCGACGGCGTGTTCGAGGATGAGCACGGCAGCTTCCCGGCCGGCTCCTACCTCCGCAACCCGCCGGAATCGCGTCACACGCCCGGCTCGACGCCGGGCTGCGTGATCTTCGTCAAGCTGTGGCAGTTCGATCCGGCCGACCGGACGCAGGTGCGCGTGGATACGAACCGGATGGCGCCGGTCGAGGATGCCGAACGTCCTGGCGTCTCGGTCATTCCGCTGTTCCGGGACGAGCGCGAAACCGTCGGCCTGGAATATTGGGCCGCCGATACCGTGATCGAACTCGATGCCGCGGGCGGCATGGAAGTGCTGGTCCTCGACGGCGATTTCACCGAGAGCGGAGATCGTCTGCGGCGGCACGACTGGCTGCGCCTGCCGGCAGACGCCGAGGGGAAGGCGATCGCCGGCAGCCGCGGCGCGAAGGTATGGATCAAGAGGGGCCACCTGCGCAAGGTCGAGCGGGAAGTTGCAATGGTCCGAGCCCGGCAATAAGAGCGGCGAACCTGCAGCCGATGATCCAGGACCGGTTCCTGCCGGTCTGGCCGCAAGAGCATGACGGGCGCAACGGCATCGATCATGCCGCGCGCCAAAGAAAAAGCGGACCGAAGTCCGCTTTTTTCACGATGCCGCTCAGCTACACAACGCTCAGCCGCCGCGCCGCATCATGTCGAAGAACTCGGCGTTGCTCTTGGTCGACTTCATCTTGTCGAGGATGAATTCCATCGCCTCGATCTCGTCCATGCCGTACAGCAGCTTGCGCAGCACCCAGATCTTCTGCAACTGATCCGGCTTGATCAGAAGTTCCTCGCGCCGCGTGCCGGACTTGTTCAGGTTGATTGCCGGATACACGCGCTTTTCGGCGAGACGGCGCTCCAGGTGCACCTCCATGTTGCCGGTGCCCTTGAATTCCTCGTAGATCACGTCGTCCATCCGGCTGCCGGTCTCGATCAGCGCGGTCGCGATGATGGTCAGCGAACCGCCTTCCTCGATGTTGCGCGCCGCGCCGAAGAAGCGCTTCGGACGCTGCAGCGCGTTGGCGTCGACACCGCCGGTCAGCACCTTGCCGGACGCCGGGATCACGGTGATGTAGGCGCGCGCCAGACGCGTGATCGAGTCCAGCAGGATCACCACGTCGCGCTTCATCTCGACCAGCCGCTTGGCCTTTTCCATCACCATCTCGGCGACCTG
>JBQCGO010000115.1:0-4175 GCA_051955575.1 Burkholderiaceae bacterium | reverse complement strand
GCCGCGGCGCTGACGCTTGCGCTTCCCGTCCCGGGCGTGCACGCGCAGGAAGCGTCTTCCAAACCGAGCCGGAGCATCGTGCCGTTCGCGCCCGGCGGCAGCAACGACATCGTCGGCCGGGCGGTGGCGCAGCAGTTGTCGTTGCGGCTCAACCGCAACGTAATCGTGGAAAACCGTCCGGGAGGCGGCGGCGTGATCGGGTCCGAACTGGCCTCGCGCGCCGATCCCGACGGCACGACCCTGCTGCTGATCTCGTCCACCTTCACGATGAACGGCTCGGTCATGAAGCTGAAGTACGACCCGGTGAAATCGTTCACGCCGGTCGCGATGCTCGGCACCGGACCGAGCGTGATCGCCGTGGCGTCCGGCCTGCCGGTGAACTCGATCACGGAACTGGTGGACTACTCGAAGAAGAACCCGGGCAAGGTGTTCTTCGGTTCGGCCGGCGTGGCGAGCTTCCAGCACTTCGCCATCGAACTGTTCAAGCTGCGAAGCGGCGCCGATCTCACCGTCGTGCAATACCGGGGCGGCAGCCCGGCGCTCGTAGACCTGGCCGCCGGGCAGGTCCAGGTCGCTCTCGGCAGCCTGATCCAGATGCAGTCGTTCCTCAAGTCCGGAAAGATCAAGCTGCTCGGCGTGGCCGGGCCGAAGCGGGTCGCCCTGATTCCGGACGTGCCGACGCTGAAGGAAAGCGGCATCGACGTCGAAGCCAGCAACTGGTGGGGATTGCTGGCGCCGGCCGGCACGCCCGCCGATGTCGTGAAGCAGCTTCACGACGGCGTCAACGCCGTGCTGACGGCGCCGGAAATGCAAAAACGCTTTGCGGCCGAAGGCGCGGAAGCGAGGCCGATGACGCGCGACGAGTTCACGCAGTTCATTGCCGACGAGACCGGCAAATGGGCGAAAGTGGCGAAACAGACCGGCATGAAAGTGGAATAACCAACGCGAGAGACATGACATGGCATTGACGATTCGTCCGATCAACGACGTGCTGGGCGCGGAGATTTCCGGCGTCGATCTCACCGGCCCGGTCGACGACGGCACGCGGCGCGAACTGAACCAGGCATTCTCCAGATACGCGGTGCTGGTCTTTCGCGACCAGCCGCTGACGCCGCCGCAGTTCATGGAGGCGGCCGGGATTTTCGGCGAGCTGATGGAACAGCAGATCAAGAAGTTCGTCCTGCCCGACCATCCGATGGTCGGCTACAACTCGACGAAGGACCTGCCCCGCAAGAATGGAAAACTGCAGGTGCGCGGCGAGAACTACCACACCGACCATTCCAACGATCTCGCGCCGCCGAAGGCGACCAGCCTGGTCGCGGTCGAGATTCCCTCGTACGGCGGCGACACGCAGTTTGTCGACGTGCGACGGGCTTACGACGACTTGCCCGACGCGATGAAACGGAAGATCGCGCCGCTGCGCTCGCGGCATGTGCACGAGAGCAGCCGCAGCCCGCGCAGCTTCGCGAAACTGGATCCGGAAGCGATGGCGAAGATCCCGCATACGGTGCAGCCGGTCGTGATCCGCCATCCAGACAGCGGCCGCCCGGCGCTCTATCTGAACACCGGCCGGATGGAAGGCATCGAAGGCATGGACCCGGACGAAGGATTCGAGCTGATCGACGGGCTCTATGCGCACGCGATCCAGCCGAAATACGAATACCGCCATCAATGGCGGGTCGGCGACATGGTGATCTGGGACAATCGCAGCGTCATGC
The DNA here is from genome assembly GCA_051955575.1 of Burkholderiaceae bacterium. Lineage (GTDB taxonomy): Bacteria > Pseudomonadota > Gammaproteobacteria > Burkholderiales > Burkholderiaceae_D > JBQCGO01. The sequence continues at coordinate 2,457 of JBQCGO010000115.1, read as the reverse complement.
ACCAGGCGAACGCCGACTACGATCCGGAGGAGTACCGGTACCTGTACCGGGTAATGCTCAAGGGAGACCGGCTGATACCGGCGTTCGAATGAACAATGCGGCGGTATCGGTCCGTCGCGCAAACGATGGTTTCGCGCGGCGGTCCCGGGCCGGGATCGATCCCGCTAGTCCGAGCCGGCGCAGCCGGCTCGGGTTCACCCGGGTTTTCATCGAATCGGACGCATGCCGTCCGGCGGCCGTCACTGGCCCTGCAGGCCCGCGTCCTTCGCCACCTTCGCCCAGCGGGACGCTTCGGACTTGATGAAGCCCTCCAGCTTGGCCTGGTCCATGTCGCCGGCGGTCACGCCCTGCTTCTCGAACAGCTTCTGCACGTCGGGCTGCTTGACCGCTTGGGCCAGCGCTTCGTGCGCCTGCTTCTCGACCGCGGCGGGCGTGCCGTGCGGCGCCATCAGCGCGAACCACGTGATCACGTCGTAACCCTTCACGCCGGCCTGGTCGAGCGTCGGCACGCCGGGATACGCGGGCGACGGCTTGTCGCCGGTCACCGCGAGCGCCTTGACCTTGCCGCTCTGCACGTACGGGAACGCCGACGGGCTGGTCTCGATCGCCATCTGGATCTGGCCGGCGATCAGGTCGGTCATCATCGGCGCGCCGCCCTTGTACGGCACGTGGGTGATGTCGGTGCCGGTCATCGAGCGGAACAGCGCGCCCGAGAAGTGTTCGGTGCTGCCGTTGCCGGCGGAACCGAAGTTGACCTTGCCCGGATTCGCCTTCAGGTACTTGATCAGTTCCGGCACCGTCTTGACCGGAACCGACTCGTTCACCAGCAGCACGTTCGGCGTCGAGGCGACCATGCCGACCGGGTCGAGGTCCTTGGTGAAGTCGTACGGCAGGTGCGGATACACCGCCGGCGCCATCGTCAGCGAGACGGTGGCCATCAGGAAGGTGTAGCCGTCCTGCGGCGCGCGCGCGACGTAGTTGGCGGCGATGGTGCCGCCGGCGCCCGGCTTGTTCTCGATGATGAACGACTGGTGCTGCATCTCGCCCAGCTTCTTGCCGACGATGCGGGACAGGATGTCGGTGGTGCCGCCCGGCGCAAACGGGACCACGATCGTCACCGGCTTGCTCGGCCACTTGTCCTCGGCGTGCGCGGACAAGCCCAGGGACAGCGCGAGGCCGGCGATGCCGGCTGCCAGCACGGTCCGGCGTGACAAAGACTTCATATCGTCTCCTTTGATGTAGGACGGTTGTGAAACAGGGAAATTCCGGCGCGCCGTCAGTCGGCGCCGAGCTTGATCCGGTTCTGCTGCCGCTTTTCGACCGCCGACTTCAGCAGCGCGGCGGAACGGTAGATGCCGTGCGCGAACTTGCTGTACGGGAGCGTCGCGAACAGCGCCAGCACGACGCCGAGATGCACGTCCAGCAGCGGCGCCATCGCCCGCGTGTCGCGCCAGGCCAGCAGCGCCAGGCCGGTGGCGGCCGTCAGCAGCAGCAAGGCGATGAAGCCGCGGTCCATCGGCCGCTGCCGCACGTCGCCCTGGTTCGGGTCGCGCCGCAGGTTCAGCCCGAACAGGCCGATGCAGCCGGCCAGCAGGCCGATGCCGCCCGCCGTGCCCAGCAGCACGGGAAGACTGAACAGCGGATACGGCGCTTCCCAGCCGAACAGGTAGTGGTAGAGCGTGGCCACCGAGGTCGACGCGAAGCACAAGAGGAAGCCGTAGAAGGTCAGGTGATGGAAGCGCCGCCGCGCCAGCGTGAAGCGGTCGTCGGCCTCGTTGCAGCCTTCGTCGTGGCCGCCGCCGAGATAGGTCAGCGCCAGCACGTTGTGCGCGGCCTCGCCAACGGCCGAGGCCGACGCCGCGCCGCCGGATACATCGCGCCAGAAGCGCGTCACGCCGAGCGCCAGCGCGAGCACCGCGAACACGAACACCGCACCGAAAATCGCGGCCATCAGGGTGTGCGGGACCACCGCGTAGAAATTGCCGGCCAGCGGCGCGCGCACCAGTCCGCCGCCGATCGACGCGCCCAGCGCGAGGAACAGCGCCAGTCCCGCCGCGAGCGCCAGCGACAGCGTCAGTCCGTTGTGCCGGTAGAGCTTGCCCAGGGCGGGCGGCCACGCGTATTCCGAGTAGGTTTCCAGGCGCACCTTGGCCATGGCCTGCGGCACGTTGACCGCGAATTCGTGCGGCGGTGCGTACTGGCAGGCGTGGTAGCAGGCGCCGCAGTTGTGGCACAGGTTCGCGAGGTAGTTGGTGTCGGCCTTGTTGAATTCGAGCCGGCGCGTCATCGCCGGAAACACCGCGCAAAAACCTTCGCAATAGCGGCAGGCATTGCAGATCTGCATCTGCCGCGCGACTTCGGCTTCACCCGAGGTCAAGGGCGGTGGGTGCTTGGACGGTGGAAGCATAAGGACAAGTGCACCTGCACCCGGCGGTGTCAGGCCCCGGCTGGAATAAT